>CACZQA010000073.1 GCA_902783175.1 uncultured Coriobacteriaceae bacterium | reverse complement strand
GGGACCAGCTCGTCGAGCGAGGCGCGGACCGTGCCCTCGCCGCCGCGCTGGGCCTTGACGCAGACGTTGGGCACGCCCATCTCGGCGGCGATGCGGATGAGCGTCTGGGCGTCCTTGACCGCCTCGCCCTCAAGCGAGATGTCGATCGAGGTGTCGAAGTTGGGGATGGAGAGCTTCTTGTCGCGCAGCTCGCGGGCCGTGGCCCGGGTGTTGTACTTGTGCAGCGGACCGCCCTTGGCCATGAGCTCATCGCTCTGGAGCGGGTTGTACAGCTCGATGCCCTGGAAGTCCATCTCGACGGCGAGGTCGCCCAGCTGGTCCCAAGAATAGTCGGACCAGCCTCGCATGGAAAACGACAGTCTCATTAGTTCTGCTCCTCATAGACGATCTTGTTCAGGGCGTTGACGTAGGCACGAATGCTCGAGCCGACGATGTCGGTCGAGATGCCACGACCGGAATAGACCTTGCCGTTGCTCATGAGCTTGATGACGGCCTCGCCCATGGCCTCCTGGCCCTCGGTGACGGACTGCATCTGCCAGTCGTCTAGCTCGTAATGCTTGCCGACGATCTGCTCGACGGCGGCAAAGGCCGCATCGATGGGGCCGTCGCCCACGCTCACGGCCTCGACGAGGCCCGACTCGGTCTTCATGCGCACGGTCGCCGTCGCCTTGATGACGTTGCCGTGGTTGATGACGTAGCGGTCGAGGGTGTAGGTCGGCGGGACCTGCATGGCGGCGGAGGCGACGATGGCGTCGAGCTCGCGGCTGCTGACGCTGTCCTTCTTCGAGGCGATGCGCATGAACGCCTCGTACACGGCGCTCAGGTCCTCGTCGGAAAGCTCGTACCCGAGCTTGGCGACATATTGGGAGACGACGTCGATATCGTCGTCTGCGGTGAGCGCGATTTCCGCGTCGTTGGGTCCCGAGGGGCTGCTGAACAGCGAGCTCGTCACCTGGCCGCGCTCGCAGATGCGGGCGATCTGCGTGGTGAGACGCTTGATGTTGGTCATGTGCACGCCGCACTGCACCTTGATGTCGTCCGCCTTGTCGGCGAGGATCTTCGCGATGTGGGCCGTCGACGAGATGCCGAGCGGATACGACGTCGCCTTGACCTCGCCCGCGCCCGCCATGAGCGCGGCGATGGCGCAGGAATCTGCCATGAAGAGCTCGTCGCTGCACGAGACGCCCAGCGTAACGTCGCGCAAGCCGGGCACGTCGTCGACGAGCCCGGCGACGAACTGGCCGAACTCCTCGGGGATCATCGTGCCCGCAGCGTCGACGACGGTGACGGTGGTGGCGCCCGCCTCGATGGTCTTGCCGATGACCTCGGCAAGGAAGTCGTGGTCGGCGCGGGTCGCGTCGTCGGCGACGAGCTCGACGTCGTCGGTCAGGCGCTTGCAGGCGGCAACCGCGGAGGTCAGCGCCTCGACCATCGCCTCGCCCTTCTTGTGGTGGATGTACTCCATCTGCGCGGGGCTCACCGCCGCGTGCACCTGCAGGCGCGGGCGGCGTGCCTCGGCGAGCGCTGCCCACACGAGCTCGATGTTTTCCTCGTCCATCTCGACGGGCACGCACAGGACGCTGTTCTTGACGATGGAGGCAATCGACTTGATGCGCAGGCTGTCGACCTTCTCCTGCGTGATGCCCTCGATTTCGATGACCGAAGCACCTAGGCGGTCGAGCAGCTTTGCCGTTTCGAGCCTCTCTTTGAAGGTGAGGGAAAGGTCCTTTGATTTGGCAGCTCTGCGCAGGGTCACATCGCTGATGCGCGCTTCGTTCATCGGCACTCCTAGTTGCACTCGAGATTTTATAGATACCCGTGCATTCTATCGTTGCCTGCAGCCCCTCCACCTGCCATATCTCTAATCAATATGATATATGTGACATATTTTCTCGCAGGTGTCGAATCTTTGTCGACGTGAGCAGCTCGAAGGGACAGGCCGGGGTGTCCCCTCGGACCAAACTGGCACGATACCCACGGCCCCTCGTGCCACTAGCTGTCTTCGCCGCGCGCAGCGGCTGCCTCGTGCAGGAAGCAGGAAAGGAGCAGCGCGAGACGCAGCGTCGGGTCGTTCGTGTCGATGCCGTAGCGTTCCTCGATGTGGTCGATGCGGTACTTGACGTTGTTGCGGTGCATGTGCATCCGCTCGGCGACGAGCGACGGCCTGCGCTCGCCGATCAGGTACTCGAACAGGAACTTGAAGTCATCGGTACCCGTCTCCTCGTCGCGCTTGACCATCGCCTCTATCACGCGCCCCGCAAACGTCGCCCGCACGAGGCCGTCTCCCCCTCTGCACTCCTCGACCAGATAGTCGATGGCGAACTTGTCGAACGAGAGCACGCGCTCCCAATCGTGTATGAGCGGCGTCGTGACGTTCTTCTCGTGCGCCCGCTTGCCAAACGCGCACGCCGCGCGCGCCTGACGGTATGCCACCTCGGCATCCGTGAGCTGGGTGAACTTCGACCCTCGCCCGCAGAACAGCCCGTAGCGCTCCATGAGGTTCTCGAGCTTCCACGAGATCGAGGCCTTGCCCATGGGGCAGGTCCCCTCCGAGCAGTGCAGCGAGCAGCGCGGGGACTCGCAGTTGAAGCACAGGATGACGATTCCGCTTCGCACGATCGCCGCGCGTGCGGGCACCACGGCAGACGACACATCGGCCAGCAGGCGGGCGGCAGGTGCAGATTCGGGCGGTGTCTCGATGTAGAACATGCAGAAGTACGCCTCGAAGGGAATGTCCACGTACTTGCAGCGGTTCCGCACGGCCTCCTCGCTCATGATGTTTCCGGAGATGAGGTCGTGGATGAAGGTGTCGGTCGCGTTGCCCGAGGGCTTGTCGTCGGGGTACTCGCGCCGTGCAATCTCGCCGATGCGCTTGCCGAACATCGCGAACGTGTCGAGCAGGTACGGCTCGGGCTCGCTGATGTTGCAGGTCATGACCAAGATCAGCGAGAAGCTGTGGGTGGTCTTGAACGAGAGCACGACGTTTCGGTACTTGCAGATCTCGTCGTTGATGATGAAGCCCTCTTGCTTCGCCCAAACCCCGAAGCGCTTGTGGAGCTTGAACTTGCGGATGTTTTTCTCCGTGTGGTAGCCGTGCTTGACGAGCTCGATGAACACCGGGTCGTCGCACAGGTTGTCGCGCGTGTACGCGAGCAGCTTGAGCGCGGGGTCGACGAGGATCACGTTGTTCTCAAGAAACTCCGTGCTGATGTCGAACATCTCCTGCGAAGGCGCCTGCGTCACCACGAGGTGGTCGAGCTCGCGCTCCCACGTGGCGAACCGGTAGAAGGAGTTGAGCAGCCCGTCGAGGACCACGAGCGGGCTCTTTCCGCCCGTGACGGAGATCACCGCATCCTCGCAGGGCTCGTCGTCGACGGCGTTGACGTACAGGCACGAGATGCCCTGCTTGGCCAGCGTGGAGGCGCTTTCGCGGCGCGACACGAGGTACAGCGAGCCTTCGTGTATTGCGACTTCGGATGAGCCGACGTAGAGCCTGAGGTTCGAAAACGACGGGTTCTCCGCACAGCTCCGGTGCACATGCCCATAGGGCTGCAGCTCGTGCTCGACAATATTCAGGGTCAAACTCATCGCAATCCCACCCGCATCCTCTTTACGTCCCCGTAACCCCCGGGGACTCCTCTCCAATGCATTCTCCTCAGCATGAACGATTCTCCTGTACCGGAAAG
>CACZQA010000072.1 GCA_902783175.1 uncultured Coriobacteriaceae bacterium | reverse complement strand
CGCGCGCGAGCACGGGCTTGCGGCGGCGGATGTCGATGGCCATGCCGAGCAGCGTGTTGATGAGGCTCACGGCATCAGCACCGGCCGATTCCACCGCGCGGGCGATCTCTGCGATGTCGGTGACGTTGGGGCTCAGCTTGACGAGCAGCGGACGCTGCGTCGCCTCGCGGCACGCGGACGTGACCTTGGCCGCCATGACGGGGTCGACGCCAAACGTCATCCCGCCCGCGTCCACGTTGGGACACGAGATGTTGACCTCGTAGGCATCGATGCAGGATTCTTGCTCGAGGCGCTCGATGACGTGCACGTAATCGGGGATCGAGTGCCCCGAGACGTTGACGATGACCGCCGTGTCCTGCCGCTCGAGGAACTTGACCTGGTTTTGGCAAAACGCCTCGACGCCGGGGTTCTGCAGGCCGATCGAGTTGAGCATGCCAGACGGCGTCTCGGCGATGCGCGGCGCGTCGTTGCCGGCCCACGGCTCACTCGACACGCCTTTCGTGGTGATGGCGCCCAGACGGGAGATGTCGAAGAAGTCAGCGTACTCCTGGCCGGCGCCGAAGGTACCCGATGCCACCGTGACCGGGTTTTTCATGAGCAGCCCGCCCAAATTGACCGAAAGGTCGGGGGCCTGGGGCGCGCATTCGGGATTGCCTTGCGTTTTCATGGCTACCAGATCACCTCCGCGGCATCGAAGACCGGCCCGTCGACACAGCAGCGCTTGCGCCCCGCGACCGTGTCAACGACGCACGACAGGCACGCGCCCACGCCGCAGGCCATGAGCTTTTCCATCGAGACCTGGCAGGGCACGCCGTTCTCGAGCGCCGGGCGCGCGGCGTTTCTCTCCATGGGCAACGGCCCGCAGATGGCGACGTAGTCGTAGGCGCCCGAGGCGATGAGCCCGTCGCTTACCGCGGTGACGAAGCCCTTCGTGCCAACGCTGCCGTCGTCGGTCGTGATGTGGAGCGTGCCGCCGCTTGCCTTCGTGGCCTGCTCGATATGGTCGACGCAGCACAGGCGCTCCTCGTTAAGCGCGCCCATGACGGCATCGACCACGATGCCGTCAGCTGCCATCTGCCTGCCGAGCAGGTTGAGCGCGGGGGCGCCGACGCCGCCCGCAATCATGAGCGCGTGCTTGGCACCGGATGGCACGCTCCAGCCGTTGCCGATGGGCCCGATCAAGTCGAGCTCGTCGCCGCAAGAAAGACCGGAGAGCTGCCGGGTGCCCTCGCCGAGCACCTGGTAGCAGATGTCGACGACGCCTGCCTCCCCCGTCACGTCGTAGACGGCGAAGGGCATGCGCAGAAACTGCACGGACGGGCCGGTCACGCGCACGTGGACGAACTGCCCGGGGCGCGCGTGGCGCGCGATTTCCGGCGCTTTCACCTGCAGCCAGAACATGCCGTCGGCGATGCGCTCGTTTTTGAGGATCGCGCCCGTTTCCTGGAACTTCTCAGCCATGAGCTACATATCCTTCTGGGGCAGGTCCTGCAGGGCCACAGGCTCGAGACGCCCCTCTTGAACTGCCGATATCGCCTGCGCCATGGCGTTGGCGCCCGCGAGCGTGGTCACGTAGCAGATGCCGTAGCGCACCGCTGCGCTGCGCAGGTGGTAGCTGTCGCCACGCGTCTCCTGCCCAAACGGGATGTTGATGAGCAGGTCGATCTCTCCGTTGGCGATGAGGTCGCCGATGTTGGGGCGCTGTTCCTGCATCTTGCGCGTGATCTCGACCTTGAGGCCGTTGGCCTTGAGCAGGCGCCCGGTGCCGCCGGTCGAGACGATCTGGAAGCCGAGGTCCTGCAGCGCATGCGCGATCGGGACGATGTTGCGCTTCTCGCGGTCGCAGACCGAGATGAACACCTTGCCGCTCTTGGGAAGCGAGTAGTCGATGGCGAGCTGCGTCTTGGCATAGGCCGACGGGAAGTCGCCGCCGATGCCCATGACCTCGCCTGTCGACTTCATCTCGGGCCCCAGGATGGTGTCTGCGCCCGGGAAGCGCCCGAACGGCATGACGGCCTCCTTGCAGGCGAAGTGCCCGATGCCGCCGTTATCCTCGGGCAGGCCGAGCGACGCGATGCTCTCGCCGGCCATGATGCGGGCGGCGCACTTGGCAAGCGGCACGCCCGTCGCCTTGCTGACGAACGGGACCGTGCGCGAGGCGCGCGGGTTGACCTCGATGACGTAGACCTTGCCGTCTTTCACGCCGTACTGGATGTTGACGAGACCACGCGTGCCCACGGCGAGCGCGAGACGACGCGTGTAGTCGGTGAGCGTGGCGATGATCTTGTCGCTGAACGAGAACGGGGGCGTGCAGCAGGCGGAGTCGCCGGAATGGATACCGGCCTCCTCGATGTGCTCGAGGATGGCGCCGATGTAGACGTCCTCGCCGTCACACAGCGCGTCGACGTCGCATTCCGTCGCGGACTCGAGGAAGCTGTCGAGGTAGACGGGGTGGTCGGGCGTGACGCGCGCCGCCTCGCGCAGGTGCTTTTGCAGGTACTGCGCGTCATAGGCGATGACCATGCCGCGCCCGCCCAACACGTAGCTCGGGCGGACGAGCAGCGGGTAGCCGATCTTCTGCGCGACCTCGAGGGCCTCTTCGGTGGAGTTCGCGACGCCCGCCGCCGGATAGGCGATGCCGAGCTCGTCGAGCAGCGCCGAGAACCGCTCGCGGTCTTCTGCCAGGTCGATGGCCTCGGGCTTCGTGCCCATGATGTTCACGCCCTCGTCCTCGAGCGCCTGGGCCAGCTTGAGCGGCGTCTGGCCGCCCAGCGTGACGACGACGCCGTCGGGTTTCTCGGCGTCGATGATGTCCATGACGTCTTCGTAGGTGATCGGCTCGAAGTACAGGCGGTCGGAGGTGTCGTAGTCGGTCGAGACCGTCTCGGGGTTGCAGTTGACCATGATGGTCTCGTAGCCCATGGCGTGCAGGGCGTAGCTCGCGTGCACGCAGCAGTAGTCGAACTCGATGCCCTGCCCGATGCGGTTGGGGCCGGCGCCGATGATCATGGCCTTCTTCTTGTCGCAGGGCCTGACCTCGTCTTGCTCGTCGTAGGTCTTGTAGTAGTAGTTCGTCTTGGAGTCGAACTCGGCCGCGCAGGTATCGACCGTCTTGAACACGCCGATGACCCCGAGCTTTTTGCGGTGCGCGCGGACCTGCTTTTCCGTCGAGTCCGTGAGCTGGGCAATCTGCACGTCGGAGAGCCCATAGCGCTTGCCGAGCCTCATGAGCGGCTCGTCGATGGCGATAAGCTCCTTGCCGTCGAACATGCCCTCGACGGCGACCATGTCCTTCAGGCGCTCGACGAACCAGATGTCGATGCCGGTGAGCGATGCGACCTCGTCGGGCTCCATGCCGCGGCGCAGCGCCTCGGCCATGTAGTAGATGCGGTGCTCGGTGGGCGTGGAGACGAGGCTCTTGAAGTGCGTCTCGTCAAACTCGTCCTTGCCGTCGCGTCCCAGGCCGAAGCGGCCGTTTTCCATGGAGCGCATGGCCTTGCCGAGCGATTCCTCGAACGTGCGTCCGATGGCCATGATCTCGCCGACGGCCTTCATGCGCGTGGACAGCGTGTTGTCGGCGCCTTTGAACTTCTCGAAGGCGAAGCGCGGGATCTTGGTCACGACGTAGTCGATGGACGGCTCGAAGCAGGCGGGCGTGGCCTTGGTGATGTCGTTCGTGATCTCGGGCAGCGTGTAGCCCACCGCGAGTTTGGCTGCCATCTTGGCGATGGGAAAGCCCGTCGCCTTGGACGCAAGCGCCGACGAGCGGCTCACGCGCGGGTTCATCTCGATGACGATGAGGCGGCCGTTGTCGGGGTTGACGGCAAACTGCACGTTGGAGCCGCCCGTCTCGACGCCGATCTCTTCGAGGATGGCAAGCGATGCGTCGCGCATGTGCTGGTACTCGACGTCGGTGAGCGTCTGCGCCGGGGCGACGGTGATGGAGTCGCCCGTGTGCACGCCCATGGCGTCGAAGTTCTCGATGGAGCACACGATGATGCCGTTGCCGGCCTTATCGCGCATGACCTCCATCTCGTATTCCTTCCAGCCGATGATCGACTCCTCGACGAGCACCTCGCCCGCCGGCGAGAGCTCGAGGCCCTGGCGCACGATCTCGCGCAGCTCGTCGATGTTGTAGGCGATGCCGCCGCCCGCGCCGCCCAGCGTGAAGCTCGGACGGAGCACGAGCGGGAAGCCCAGCTCGCCCGCGAGCTTCTCGGCGTCCTCGACGCTGTAGGCGTAGCCGCTCTTGGCCACCTCGAGGCCGATGCGCTTCATGGCCTCGGCGAACAGCTTGCGGTCCTCGCCTTTCTGGATGGCCTTGAGGTCGCAGCCGATCATCTCGACGCCGTACTTGTCGAGCGTGCCGTTCTCGGCGAGCTCCACCGCGCAGTTGAGCGCCGTCTGGCCGCCCATGTTGGGCAGGATGGCGTCCGGGCGCTCCTTGGCGATGATCTGTGCGACGACCTCGGCCGTGATGGGCTCGACGTAGGTGCGGTCGGCCGTCTTGGGGTCGGTCATGATGGTCGCGGGGTTGGAGTTGACGAGGACGACCTCGTAGCCCTCGGCCTTCAGGACCTCGCAGGCCTGTGTGCCGGAGTAGTCGAACTCGCAGGCCTGGCCGATGACGATGGGGCCGGAGCCAATGATCATGATCTTGTGCAGGTCATCTCTTCTTGGCATGCTTAGTCACGCTCCTTCGCGTCGTTGAAGGTGCGTGTGTCGCGTACCTCGATGT
>CACZQA010000071.1 GCA_902783175.1 uncultured Coriobacteriaceae bacterium | reverse complement strand
GCTGCTGCCGAGGAGCTTGACAGCACCGAGATTCGTATCCACATCGACGAGATGAAGGAACAGCTTGCAGACCTTAAGGATGACGATCCGAATGCGGCGTTCCTGAAGTCGGAAATCGAGTGGTTCGAACTTGTCGTCGAACTGTCCGATACGATCAAATAAGCTCTACGCTTCCACTTGATTCGAAAGGGGCTGCCCGTGAGGGTGGCCCCTTTTCATTTGATTTCGTGTATCGATGTTCCCCCCACGTCGAATGGCGCAGTCCACAGCGGCAGGGGAGTTTGGATGCAGCAAAAAGGGCAGGAGGTCTAAGACTTTCTGCCCTTATCTAATCTCTTGCGAGCTGTATGCGTGGATGTGCGCTGTGCTACAGCACGCGCGCGGAAAAGGCGTGTTGGCCCTCGTCGATATCTGCGAGCTCCATCGGCAGCAGAAGTCCCGGTGCAAGGTCTGTCGGCACGAGGACCTTGTGGTATGACTCGGAGGTACCGATGCCGGGACGCTCGACGATCACCTGCTCGACGGTACCTAGGCGCTTGTGCATGTCCTCGAGCGCGAGCTTGGCGCCGAGTTCGCGCAGCGTCTTCGCGCGTTCGGCCATGACCTGCGGGGGAATCTGATCGGGGCGTGCGGCAGCGGGCGTTCCGGCGCGCTTCGAGTAGCGGAAGACGTGCAGGCGCATGAAGCGCGCTTGCTCGATGACCCTGCAGGTTTGGGCAAAGTCCTCGTCCGTCTCGCCCGGGAACCCGACGATGACGTCGGTCGAGAGCGCGATCGAGGGCACCTGAGCCCTGAGCTCTGCAATGAGGTCGAGAAATTCATCAGCGGTGTAATTACGCGCCATCTCGTCGAGCACCTTCGTGGAACCCGATTGCAGGCACAGGTGGAGATGCCGGCAGATGCGGCCATCCGAGGTGGCAAGCGCCGTGATCAGCGACGGTTTCAGGCTCTGCGGCTCGATCGAGGAGATGCGCAGACGCCCGATTCCCGTGCGCTGCAGCAAGATCTCCATCAGGTCGGCCAAATCGAGCCCGTTGTCGTCGTAGGCGCCTAAGTCGATGCCCACGAGCACGACCTCGCGCGTGCCGGCGTTGGCGATGCTTCCGACCTCGCCGATGACCTGGCTTGCCGGAATCGAGCGTGCCCTGCCGCGTGCGACGTGCACGATGCAGTACGTGCACGCGTTGTTGCAGCCATCTTGGATCTTGACGTCCACGCGCGTGCGGAAGCCCTCTCCCGTGCGGTTGAGCATCCTCATGGACTCGGCATCGGTGCTGAGCCGGGGTGCCTGCTCGAAGTTGAGCTCTACAGGTTCTGCTGCGCTCGTGGTATCCGGCGCTTCGGTGCGCGGGGCTGGTGCATCTGCTGCATGCAGCTGCTCGCCCTGGACGAGCAGCTGCGCGGTGCGGGGCAACGCGGTCTTGTCGGGCTCGCAGACGACTGCCTCGCCAAGCTCCGCGTAGTGGTCGGAGGCGATGTTGATGGCGCAGCCGGTCACGATGACGTGCGCGGCCCCCGCCTTGAGCAGCCCGCGGATGATCTTGCGGTTTTTCGTGTCCGCCTCGCCGGTGACCGTGCAGGTGTTGACGATGGCGACGTCGGCAGACTCCGCCGCGCACTGCGTCCACCCGGCGTCGATGAGGGCGGCGGCTATGGTCTCGGATTCTGCACGGTTAACCTTGCAGCCGAGCGTGTGGATGTGAAACTGCGGCACGGGTATGAGGCGCTGCTATTTCGCGTGGTTGCCGAGCCCGCCGAGCTCGTACATGCACAGGGCGGTGGCGACGGTACCGGCGGTCTCGGTGCGCAAGATCAGATCGCCGAGCGTGACGACCTTCACGTGCTCGCCGAGCGCCTTGAACGCCTCGACCTCGTTGACGGAAAGCCCGCCTTCGGGGCCGATGATGAGCGCGACGCGGTTGTCCTTGCCCATGTCCGCGAGCGCGTCCGAAACGGACAGCGGGTTGTTGTCGGGGTCCTTGTCGGCCTCTTCCCAGGCGATGACGACGCGGTCGAAATCAGCGAGCTCCCTGCAGATGTCTTCGAGGGGCGTCGGGTCATCGACGATGGGCAGGATGCTGCGGCCGGACTGCTTTGCCGCGGAAAGCGCGATGCGGCGCCAGCGCGAGCCCTTGCGGCCGCGCTCGTCGACGGCGAGGCGCACGACGGTGCGCTCCGACAAGAACGGGATGATGCGCTGAATGCCGAGCTCGGTGGTCTGCCTGATGGTCTGCCCCATGCGATCGCCCTTGGAGATGCCCTGCACCAGCGTGAGGTTGGGGAGGTGCTCGACGGGCATCTTGCCGAGCGGGCGGCCGACGATGCCCTCGTTGCTCACGGATACGACCTCGACTTCCCAGCAGTTGCCGCCTGCGGCGCACGCGGCGATGTGC
Organism: uncultured Coriobacteriaceae bacterium; assembly: GCA_902783175.1. Classification (GTDB taxonomy): domain Bacteria; phylum Actinomycetota; class Coriobacteriia; order Coriobacteriales; family QAMH01; genus CACZQA01. Next base: position 1,632 of record CACZQA010000071.1, on the reverse strand, counting down.
TCGCCCGGCTCGATGCGGCGGACGACGATATGGTGTGCCTCTTTATCGGAGAAGGGGAGGGTGACAACATCGCCCTGTGGCATGTTGCTCTCCATGAAAAAGCGCGGTATCGACATACGGACTCCCATTCAGCAGGTTCAATTCGGGCCTATTGTAGCGCGATTAACGTCGTGTTATAGTGAAACCACCAATGAAGACCTGCTCAGCGGGTCTTTGCTATTCCTTTCATATGCAAATCCCCTCTCGAACGTCTGGTTCGCACATGGCGTGTTTTCAATCGGATAACTCGGATGATGAAGCATATGGGCATCAATCGTTGAGAAAGAAGGAACAATGAAATTCTTCCTGGATACCGCCGATCTTTCCGAGATCGAAGAGGTCGCTTCGTGGGGTGCGCTCGCCGGCGTCACCACGAACCCGAGCCTGTATGCGCGTACGGGTGGCAAGCTCGAGGACTTCGAGGGGCACCTCAAGAAGATCTGCGACTTGGTCGACGGGCCGGTCAGCGGCGAGGTCACGGCGGAAGACCGTGACGGTATGGTCGAGCAAGGGCGCAAGCTCGCGGCGCTGGCAGACAACATGGTCGTCAAAATCCCCGTCTGCGTCGAGGGCCTTGCCGCGACTCGCACGCTTTCGAGCGAGGGCATCGACGTCAACATGACGCTCGTCTTCAGCGTCCCGCAGGCGCTGCTCGCCGCACGCGCCGGCGCGCGCTACATCAGCCCATTCATCGGCCGCTTCGACGACATCGCGGAAGACGGCCTCGGCCAGCTCGAGGACATCGTCACGGCCGTCAAGAACTACGACTTCGGCCATGAGGTCGAGATCATCGCCGCATCGGTCCGCTCGGCAAACCACGTCACGCAGGCCGCCCTCATGGGTGCCGACATCGCGACCGTCCCGTACGCTGCCATGAAGAAGTGCATCAAGCATCCGCTGACCGACCAGGGGCTTGCCAAGTTCAAGGCCGATTGGGAGAAGGTTAAATAACGATGAGCGAAACTGTAGAGCCTACGGTCGAGCAGGCCGTAGACAACGCAGCACCCTCGCAGGAGGCTCCCGAGGCGGCTCCGAAGAGGACCCGCAGGACGCGCGCGAAAAGCGACGCGGATGCGGCGACGGAAGTGACCGAGAACGCGGCACCTGCCGAGCAGGATGCGCCGGCAGACGAGGCGGCTCCCGCGGCCGAGAAGACCACAACCGCAAAGAAGACCACGGCAAAGCGCACGACGACGAGAAAGACGACGACGCGCAAGACCGCGGCAAAGAAGACCGCAGCCGACGACGCGGCTGCCGCGCCGGCTGCCGACGAGGCAGCGCAGGTGTCGAAGGCAGACGAGGCCGCAGAGGAAAAGCCGGCCCCCAAGAAGCGCACGCGCCGCACCACCAAGAAGGCCGCAGACGCCGAGGCTGCCACCGAGCAGCTCGAGCTCGTCGCCGAGGGGGAGGAAAAGCCGGCCCCCAAGAAGCGCACGCGCCGCACCACCAAGAAGGCTGCAGAGGCCGAAGCTCCTGCGACGGCGGAGGATCGCGCTGCCGAGCAGCCTGCCGAGGCGGCATCTGACGGGCAGGCCGCAGAAGAGAAGAAGCCCGTGCGCCGTCGTCGCACCACGAAAAAAGCCGCCGAGAAGG
>CACZQA010000070.1 GCA_902783175.1 uncultured Coriobacteriaceae bacterium | reverse complement strand
GCTCGACTACGCGACCGACCCGCAGACCGAGGACTACCAGCCCATGCACGTCAACTACGGCATCATCGAGCCGATCGTCCCCAAGATACGCAACAAGTCGCAGCGCAAGGCAGCCTACGCGCGACGCGCGCACGAGGCAATCGATGCGTACGTCCGGCAGCGCCCCGACCTTTTCTCCGAGGCGGTGCTGGAGCCGTCCGCACTCGAGCGGGCGCGCGCCCTCGCGCAGGCGGGCCTCGCGTTCCCGGAGCAGGAGTAGGGACATCATGGCGGAAGAGGGCATCGACGCCGCCTACTTCGACGACCCCGCCTTCGACAGCGAGGCGGCACGTCAGGCCGTCTCGTTTCTGCGCCATCTGGGCGTCGAGCACGGCCTGTCTCCCAACACGACCAGGGCCTACGCCATCGATCTGCGCACGTACCTCGACTGGGCATCCCGCACGGGGGCAGACCCGCTTGCCGTGGACCACCGGCAGTTCCGGCGCTACCTCGCAGAGCAGAACGCCGCGGGCTACACGGCAAAGACCGTGGCGCGGCGCCTCTCCGCGGTGCGCTCGTTTTTCGGGTATCTCAACGAGAGGGGGGTCGTGGATTGTAACCCGGCGGCTGCGGCGGCCTCGCCCAAGATTCCCAAGGACCTCCCGCGAAAGACCTCCGACGCCGACATCGCGAGGCTTCTCGACGTCTGCGACCTCGATGACCCCGTGGGCCTGCGCGACCGGACGTTTCTCGAGCTGCTGTTCGCGTCCGGCGCCCGCATCTCGGAAGTAGCCGGCCTCAAGACCGGGGACGTCGACTTCGCGAGCGCGACGGTCCGGCTGTTCGGCAAGGGCTCGAAAGAGCGCATCGTCCCGCTGTACCGGCTCGCGCTCGAGCTCGTGGCCCGCTACCTCGAGCAGGCGCGGCCCAAGCTCATGGGAAAGAGCCGCACCGATGCCCTGTTCGTGTCGGTCCGGGGCAGGGCCATGTCGGCGGACTCGCTGCGCAAGGCGTTCAAGAAGCGCGCCGCGCAGGCAGGGCTCGACCCGGCGCTCCATCCGCACGACCTGCGGCATGCCTTTGCCACCGACCTGGTGGAAGGCGGGGCCGACCTGCGCAGCGTGCAGGAGATGCTCGGGCATGCGAGCCTGTCGACCACCCAGATCTACACGCACCTCTCGCTCGAGCACATGAAAGACGTCTACATGCGGGCACATCCCCGCTCGTGAAAAATCGAAAAGTCCACAATTGTTGGCTCCCCAAAAGCATTACGGTATGCTATAGTTTTGAACTCGCGTGGCATAGCTATGCGTTGAGTTAGGTAAAACACGGCAAAGGCCGTTTGTAAGCAAGGAGTTCGATTATGTCCAAGGTATGTGAAGTCTGCGGCAAGCACCCGTCTGCAGGTAAGAACGTCAGCCATTCCCATCTGAAGACCAACCGCGTCTTCCGCCCCAACATCCAGAAGGTCACCATCAAGGAGGCCAACGGCAGGGTGCGCAAGGCAAACGTCTGCACGAGCTGCCTGAAGGCCGGCAAGGTCACTCGCGCATAAAGGCTCACCTGCCGCGTTTCTTAATTCAAGCATAAAATGCACTGTTCAGAAGGCCCGTCGGGGCCTTCTGTGTTTTAGACTGTAGACAAGGCAGTTTCTACGATTGGAGTCAGTCATGAAAGATCCATTCGATCAGGCTTCCAAGGTATTCGAGAAAAGCGTCAACGTCGCGTCCGAGATGTTCGACAAGAGCATGGACGTCGCTTCCAAGGTGTTCGACAAAAGCATGGACGCCGCGTCCGAGGCGTTTGACAAGAGCAAAAGCGCCACGTCCGGCTTTGCAGACTCCGCTGCCGATTTTGCCAAGCGCGGCAAGATCAGGGCGCAGCTCGCCGATGTGAGCCTCGAGTACGACCGCCTCATGAAGCAGCTCGGCACGGCGGTCTACGAGCGCGTCAAGGACGACCCGCAGTACGCCGATGCGCACCCCGACCTGTTCGCGGAAATCGCCAAGGTCGTCCAGCGCAGGCAGGACCTCGAAGACCAGCTGTCCGAAAGCCAGGCGGCAGACGATGCGGCCAAGCCCATCGACGTGACGCCGGTCGAGCCCGAGGCAGCGGATGCCCCCGAGCCCGCGTCAGAAGAGAAGGCGGAGGACGCCGAGTAATGCGCTATCAGGCACCAAAAGGCACGCAAGACCTCCTGCCCGCCCAGGCACGCACGTGGGCGGCGTTTCGCCGCAGGGCGCAGGAGGTCTTCTCCCTCTACGGCTACGAGCCCATCGAGACCCCCGTGTTCGAGCTCTCCGAGCTGTTCACGCGCTCGGCAGGGGAGAGCTCCGACATCGCGAGCAAAGAGATCTTCTCGGTCCGCTCGATCGGAGCGCTCCAGAAGATGGCGGAAGGCGAGCCGCTCAAGGCGGACCAGAAGCTGGCGCTGCGCCCGGAGGGCACGGCGAGCGTCGTGCGCGCCATCGCGCAGCACAACCTCGTGCCGCAGGGCGGGGCGCCGGCCAAGCTGTTCTATGCTGGCTCCATGTTCCGCTGCGAACGCCCCCAGAAGGGTCGTTTGCGCGAGTTTCACCAGGTGGGCGTCGAATGCCTCGGCGCGACCGATGCGGTGGCAGACGCCGAGATGATCATCATGTGCATGCGCTTCTTCGAGTCGCTCGGCCTGAAGCGCGAGTCCATGACGCTGCTCATCAACTCGATGGGCGACGAGAACTGCCGTCCCGCCTACACGGAGCGCGTCCGCTCGTACCTCAAAGAGCACGAAGACAGCCTGTGCGAGGACTGCAGGCGCCGCATCGACGACAACCCGCTGCGCGCGTTCGACTGCAAGAACGAGTCGTGCCGTAAGGTGGTCGACGGCGCCCCGCGCTTCTCCGACAACCTGTGCGACGCGTGCCGCGAGCGCTTCGAGGCCGTCAAGGGCTACCTTGACGCCGCTGGCATCGGCTACACCGTCGACCCGCGTCTCGTGCGCGGCTTCGACTACTACACGGGCACCGTGTTCGAGGTCCAGGTCAAAGACGGCCTGGGCTCGCAAAACGCCATCGGCGGCGGTGGCCACTACGACAAGCTCATGGGCGAGATTTCCGGCAAGGACCTCTCGGGCCTCGGCTTTGCCGTCGGCTTCGAGCGCGTCATGCTCGCACTCGAGGCGGCGGGCATCGAGCTCGACTCGGGTGCGCCGCGCGGCGTCTACGTCGTGTGCGTCGACGAGTCGGTCCGCCCGACGGCCTTCTCCCTCATGCAGCAGCTGCGCGACGCCGGCATCCCAGCCGACGGCGACACGCAGAGCAGGTCCGTCAAGTCGCAGTTCAAGGTGGCCGGAAAGGGCAATGCGCGCGCGTGCGTCGTCGTCGGCCCCGACGAGCTTTCCTCGGGCAATGTCACCGTCCGCGACATGGACACGCACGACGAGCAGCTCGTCGCGACCGGAGAGCTCGTCGAAAAAATTCAAGCGCTCTACTAGAGACAAATCCGTCTCGTGGTAGCAATATAGGCAAGGTCTGTTTATAGGATGGCCCGTCACAGTCTATGGCGGGCCATTATGAAGAAGGAGGGCATACAGTGCCTCAAGATTTTCTGAACGAGTACTGCATCCACACGGCGACGTGCGGCGAGCTGCGCAAAGACGACGTCGCGCGCGAGGTCGTGCTCACGGGCTGGTCGTGGCACAAGCGCGACCACGGCGGACTCATCTTCGTCGACCTGCGCGACCGCGAGGGCTACACGCAGGTGGTCGTCGACCCGGACTGCGTCACGCCCGAGGAGTTCTCCCAGGCCGAGCACTTCGGCCGCGAGGACGTGCTCAAGATTTCCGGCAAGGTGCGCGAGCGCGGACCCGAGAGCGTCAACCCCAACATGGAGACGGGCGAGATCGAGGTCCTGGCGAGCAGTATCGAGGTGCTGAACAAGTCCGTCACCCCTCCGTTCTCCATCGAAGACGGCATCGAGACCGATGAGACCACGCGCATGAAATGGCGCTACCTCGACCTGCGCCGCCCCGAGATGTACAAGAACATCCTGCTGCGCCACCAGGTCGCGCAGGCAATGCGTGCCGCCCTCAACAAGCGCGGCTTCCTCGAGGTCGAAACGCCGATCCTCGCCAACTCCACGCCCGAGGGCGCGCGTGACTTCCTCGTGCCGTCCCGCCCGAACCCCGGCAACTTCTACGCGCTGCCGCAAAGCCCGC
>CACZQA010000069.1 GCA_902783175.1 uncultured Coriobacteriaceae bacterium | reverse complement strand
CTCTCGCTTCTGACGATTCCCCTCATCGCGCTGCTCGTTGTCTAAATTCTTTTCGTCCCCATGTGGTTGGCAAGGCATCCCCAACGTCAAGCTGACCTGCTCTTTTGTAGTGGGGATAGTGAGTATCTGTTGGGAACCTGACTGGCACCCGACAAAACTGACGGGATTCACGCTTTACCTGCGGAAACTTCCAAATTAAAATGCGATTTGGGAGAAGTATGCAGGAAGGAGGCCTTCATGCAACGTAAATTGAACAGTAAAAGACTACTTCTCGTGATTTGCGCTGTGGCGGTTGCGGCGTTCGTCGTCGGGATTGTGGGATGCGCCCCCAAGGCAAACCCAGGCAACCCTACGCCGCAAGCTACAAAGGCCGAGGTGACACCCGAGCCCGATAAGTTCGGTGTCGTCGAAGCCGACCAATGGAAGGATATCTACCCCCATCAGTATGCTTCCTATCTGGAAAACGCGGACAACACTCCGCCCTGGGATGAGTACAAAGATTCGGAGGACACCACTTCTAAACTGCCCGAAGGCTACCAGCCAACGGATTCGCACAAGGCCAACTACCTCGAGCTCTACCCTGAGATCAAGACTCTCGGCAAGGGCTATGGGTACGCCAAGTACTACACCGAGCCCGCAGGCCACGTGTACTCCCTGTGGACTGTGACGCACAACGGCCGCGTCAACGACAAGACCAAGGCCGGCTGCATTGCCTGCAAGACCCCGCAGTTCTCGAATATGGTAGACGAGCAGGGCGACGGGATCTTCCAGGAGAACTTCAAGCAGACGGTTTCGCAGTTCACCGAGAACATCTCGTGTGCTTCGTGCCACGAAAACGACCCGACGACGCTCGCCGTCGACCGTAAGGAATGGCGCCGCGTCATGGCCAACGACACCACCGCCTCGATGGAAGGCCAGGTATGCGGCCAGTGCCATTGCGACTACTCGATGGACCCGGTTACCGGCGTTCCGACGAGCCCGTATGACAACGGCCGTGCCTCCATGGTTCCCGAAAAGGCTCTGCAGTGGTACGACGACCACAACTACGCCGACTGGACCTACGAGTCCACCGGCGCGAAGATGCTCGCCGTCCGCCATGCCGAGTACGAGTTCAACTACGGTGGCGAGGGCAATCACATGACCAACCTCGGTTACGACTGCAACGACTGCCATATGGCCGCCAAGTACGCCTCCGACGGTACGGCGTACACCGACCACCATTGGATCAGCCCGCTCGACAACCAGGATCTGATCGACCGCGATTGCAGCAAGTGCCACAAGGACATCAAGGCCGAGGTCAAGGCTTGGCAAGACGACATCGATGGCCGTACGCACCAGATTGGCCTGCGTGCCGAGCAGTTCATCAAGAACTTCGAGGCTGCTATCCAGGCCAACTCCATCAACGACAGCCAGAAGGCACAGCTCCAGAAGATCCAGCGCGATGCGTGCTACTACTGGAACCTCGCAGCTGCCGAGAACAGCGAAGGCGCTCATAACCCGACGCTGTACACTCACATTCTGGATAACGCCGAGAACCTTCTCAATGAGGGCGACGGAATCCTCGGTACGTCTTCGGTAATCTCCTAGTAGCTTCTTTAGATAGCAGAAAGGAGCGACGAAGATGAAAGAAGAACAGAAAGTCGAGGCCATGAACAGTGCGCCCGATTCTGCCGAAGCGGCAACTCCCACCGCGAAGGGCAAGAAGAAGCGCAAGAAGATGAGCCGGAAGAAGTTCTGGTCCATCATAGGCATCGTCGTTGTCGTGCTGGTCATCGCGGGCGCAGGCATGTGGAAATGGCACGAGGAGCCGAGCTTCTGCTCGACGTTCTGCCACATCGAGGCCGACTATGTCGCCAACTACTCGCAAGAGCAGGGTGTGCAGGGCACCGACAAGTACGGTAACCCCGTATCCAATACCAACGCCATGATGTCCGTGCTGCATCGCAGCAACGACACGACTGCCAAGTCGGAGATCAAATGCGTCGACTGCCATGTTCCCAATATGGAGGAGCTTGCGCACGACGGCGTGAATTTCGTCTCCGGCAACTATTACCTCCCGCGTACCGAGCGCGATGGCGCAGCGCTCATGAAGTGGGACGGCAAGGAGTCCTCTCAGCTTTGCGCGAACGAGAACTGCCACAGCTACCTGCTTGGTGCCGATGGCAAGGTCGACCGCAAGAAGCTCGAGAAGACGACTGCCGACATGGAGTTCAACCCGCACGACACGCATCATGCCAACCTGGAGATGCAGTGCACGACGTGCCACAAGGGCCATCGCGCCTCCGTGGTCGCCTGCACCGGCTGCCATGAGCATGAGAACGTGGAAGTGCCCGACGGTTGGCTTACCTATCAGCAGAGCCAGGACTTGATGGCCAAGTCCTTCGGCAACGAATAGGCCGATTGTCACCTTGTAATTCGCGCTTTTTCCGAATTTGATGGGGATTGGCTCGAAGCGCGCGTTGCAGCTTCAAGTAGAATGGTCTCGCAGGGATTAGCCTGCGGGACCATTTTGCTGTATAAGGTACAATTCTCGCCGCTGCTTCATTAAAAGGGGAACACCGTGAGTAAGAGCAAGAAAAGCCGCTACATCGTCGTGGCGGGCATCATCGTCATCGTCGTCATCTTGGCCATCGCCTTCGTGAGCGCCGGCACCACGAACAAGGTCATGAGCGTGGCTGAGGCTTCGCAGCCTGGGGCAGCCGGGCAAAAGGTGGAAGTCACTGGAAACGTCGTCGACGATTCCTATTCCATCAAGGGCGACACACTCACGTTCAGCATCTACGACACGAACGACCCCGAGGCAACGCTCAAGGTGGTCTACGACAAGGGCGTCGCGGCCACGTTCGGCAACGGCGTTACCGCCATCTGCAAGGGCACCATCGGAAGCGACGGCACCCTGCAGTGCAACGACCTCGTGACGAAGTGCCCCTCCAAATACGAGACGGCAACGGACGCGCTCAGCGTCTCGAAGCTCCTCGGCTATGGGGCGCAGATCTACGACAAGCCGGTCAAGGTGCAGGGCATCCTCAAGCCGCAGTCGCTCGCCGATATCTCTGCAGACGTCCGGTTTGTCCTCGTCGACACCGATGACGGCACGGAGATGCCCGTCTCGTATGCGAGCGCCATCCCGACGACTGTCAAGGATTCCTCCGAGCTGGTCTTGACCGGATCGCTCCAGAACAGCGGCGTGTTCGCCGCAACCGACCTGGCCGAAGCAAAGGGAAAGTAGAAACATCGCTATGGTAATGATCGGACACATTGGGCTCCTCATCGCCTTCGTCATGACGGCGGCAGGAGCGCTCCTCCTGCTCGTCTCGACGATTCTGCACAACAAGGGCCACGAATCCGCAGAGCTCGTGAGCTTCATCGGCCGCGCGGGCGCCATCGTCACGTTCGTCGCGTTGACGGTGTGCTGCCTCGATCTCGTCATCTGTTTCATGGGCGGCGACAACTCGATCAAGTACGTGGTCGAGGAGCGCAGCAATTCCACCTCCGATTTGGCGTGGCTGTACAAGCTGTCCGGGCTGTGGGCTGGGCGTCAGGGCTCGCTGCTGTTCTGGGCGTGGCTCATCTCTGCGTTCAACCTGTACTTCGTGCTGCGCTACGACGAGAAGAAGGAAGCCCTCGACGACTTGGCGCTGTGCATCTCCCAGCTCGTGCTCGTGGCCTTTTTGGGCGTGCTGTTCTTCTCCGAATCCAACATGCCGTTCACGCCGCTCGATGCGAGCTTCTTCGACGCGAACGGCGAGCTGATCACCGGCACGATGCTCGGCATGAACCCGCTGCTCGAGCACTGGGCGATGGCGGTGCACCCGCCGACGCTGTTCATCGGCTATGCCGGCCTGACGCTGCCGTTCGCCTATGCGCTCGCGGCTATGATCTTGGGCGACGACTCCGTCAAGTGGGTCAACCGCGTGAACGGCGTCGCGTCGTTTTCCTGGCTGTTCCTCGGCATCGGCATCGGGCTTGGCTCCGTATGGGCCTACGTCGTGCTCGGCTGGGGCGGCTACTGGGGCTGGGACCCGGTCGAGAACGCAAGCCTGCTCTCGTGGCTCGCATGCGTCGCGCTCATGCACAGCTTCACCTTGTACCGCACGCACGGCACGTTCAAACGCTGGAGCGTCGTGTGCGCCTGCTTCGCGTTCATGTTCGTGATCGTCGGCACCTTCATCTCCCGTTCGGGCATCGTGCAGAGCGTGCATGCGTTTGCCGGCGACAACGTCTCGCTCGTGCTGTTCGTTGCGCTCATCGTCGTCGCGCTGGTCGCGGCCGTGTTCGGCATGTTCGGCCGCCGCAAGTCGTTTGGCGCGAAGACGCGTCACGACGAGGACAGCAGCTTCTTCAGCAAGGAGATGGGCTACTTCCTCAACAACCTCATCATGATGGTGGGCGCCTTCGTGCTCGCGTACATGACCATCGCCTCGGCGCTTCCCTCGTGGATGCCGCTCGGCGGACAGTCGTTGACTTCCGGAACCTACAACGCCATCGCGCGCCCGCTTGGCATCGTCGTGCTCCTGATCGTCGCCGTGGGCCCGCTCTTGGGTTGGAAGCACAGCGGGGGAGCGCAGTTCTGGAAGCGCGCCAAGGTGCCCGGCATCTGCGCCGCCGTCGTGTTCGTGCTGCTCATGGTCTACTTCTTCACCAACCTGTTGCCTGCCTACGAAACGACGATCGCACAGGGCGGCACGGCCGCCGACGACCTGCTCGCCTCTGGACCCGCGTGGTATTACAACGGGCTGGCGATCGTGGGCTTTGCCGTGGCGAGCCTGCTCATCTTCAACAGCCTCTACCTCTTGATCCGCTCCGTTCACGCTACGTTTGCCAACGGCAAGCCTGCCGCGTCTGCTGATGGCGCGAAGGCGCAGCAGCTCGAGAAGGCGGCCGCCAAGCATTTCGAGGGCACGGCCACGCTTGCCGACCTGGGCAAGCTCGCGCAGGATGCCCCTGCCAAGCAGGCGGCACTCACGCAGGACAAAGACTCGACCGGTGGGTTCATGCGCTTCAGGCGCCATGCGTCGGCAATCGGCGGCATGTTCTCGCACGCGGCGCTCGGCATTATCCTCATCGGCCTCATCGGCTCGTCCATGTACGTCAGCGAGCACGCGGGCTACCTCGCCTCGAGTTCCGACTCCGAGGCCGCGCAGACCATCCAGCTCAAAGACTACGAGGTCTCCGCGCAAGACGCCTACGGCAAGCAGATCGACAAGACGAACCTGTACTACACACTCGAGCTCAACGCCAAGAAAGACGGCAAGGACCTCGGGGTGATGAAGCCCGGGATCCAGGTCAATGCGATGACGCAGCAGACCAAGTACGAGGCGGCAGTGCAGTCGACGCCGCTCGAGGATTTGTTCATCGTCTACCGTGGCGTCAACGAGAACGACGACTACTCGGTCGACGTGCGCGTGAACCCGCTCATCTCGTTTGTGTGGACTGGCTTCATCCTGTTCGTCATCGGCACGGCTGCAAGCACGCTTGCCATCCGTCCCTCGAGGAAAGACGCCGATGACTAACGGCAAGGACAGCCGCCTGGATATCTCGCCCGATGCTCCCGCGTTGCGCGTCACGGGCATCGAGAAGCGCTTCGGCGCCCGACGCGTGCTGAAATCCGTCGATTTCGAGCTGCCCCAAGGCGCCTCGCTTGTCATCTTCGGCCCGAACGGCGCTGGGAAGACGACGCTGCTGCGCATCCTCTCGACACTCGACCGCCCGTCGAAGGGCACGTGCGAGGCGCTCGGGCTCTCGTACAAGGAGCAGGTCGACGAGGTGCGCGGCTGCATCGGGTTCATCACGCATAACCCGATGCTCTACCTGGACCTCACGGCACGTGAGAACCTCGTGCTGTTCGCGCGCCTGTACGGCGTGGACGACCCTGACAAGGCTGCAGACGAGATGCTCTCGCTCGTCGAGCTCAAGCACCGTGCCAACGACAAGGTGCGCGGATTCTCGCGCGGGATGACGCAGCGCATCGCCATCG
>CACZQA010000068.1 GCA_902783175.1 uncultured Coriobacteriaceae bacterium | reverse complement strand
CACGATGACGGCGTAGAGGTCTTCGGCCACCTGACGCGGGATGCCCGGCACGGCGGCAATCTCGTCGAGCGTCGCCTCGCGCATCTTCTTGACCGAACCGAAGGTCTTGAGCAGCAACTTCTTGCGCTTGGGCCCCAGACCGGGGACGTCGTCGAGGATCGAGGCGACCATGCCCTTGCTGCGCAGCTCGCGGTGAAAGGTGATGGCGAAGCGGTGAGACTCGTCGCGGACGTGCTTGATGAGGTACAGCGAGGGGCTTCCGCTCGGGAGCACGACGGGGCCCGTCTCGTTCCACGGCACGAACAGCTCCTCGTCCTTTTTTGCAAGGCCCGCCATGGGGATGTCGACGCCCAGCTTGCCGAGCTCGGTCATGGCGGCCGTGAGCTGCGGCTTGCCGCCGTCGAGCACGAGCAGGTCGGGCTTGGAGCCAAAGCGCTCGTCGGCCATGGTCTCGGGCCCGTAGCGGCGGCGCAGCACCTCGGACATCATGGCGAAGTCGTTTGCCTCGCCGTAGGTCTTGCGAATCTTGAAGCGGCGGTACTGCGATTTGTCGGGGCGCCCGGCGGTGAACACGACCATCGAGGCGACCGAGTAGTTGCCGTGGATGGTCGAGATGTCAAAGCACTCGATGCGCATGGGCGGCTCGGGCAGCGCGAGCGCGCTTTCGAGCTGCAGCAGCGCGAGGTCGGTGCGCTCCTCGTCGTAGCGCGTGCGCACCTTGTGCCGCATGAGGGCGTGCTTGGCGTTGACCTGCGCCATCTTGAGCAGGTCGAGCTTCTCGCCGCGCTGGGGCACCACGACGTGCACTTTGGCGCCGTGCACGCTCGCGAGACGCTGCGTCAGCCAGCTCTCGAGCGGGCGCACGACGTCCTCGGGCAGCGTCTCGGCGATGACCACCTCGTGCGGGAGCTCCTGCGTGGAGTCGTAGTACTTGCTCAGAAACTGGCCGACGAGGTCGGCTTGCGGGACGTTCATGCCCTTGTCGAGGATGAAGTCGTTGCTGATGATGACGCGGCCCTCGCGCACGACGAACACGTGCGCGCTCGCGATGGTCTCCTCGCGGAAAAAGCCCACGACGTCGATGTTGATGGGACGCGGGAGCACCGCTTTCTGCTTTTCCTGCAGGGCAGTGATGGCGGCCAGGCGGTCGCGCACGCGGGCGGCGTGCTCGAAGTCGAGCTCGGCTGCCGCGCGGTTCATCTCCGAGGTGAGCTCGTTCACGAACTCGTCGCGGTGCCCCGACAAGAAGCGCTCGACGCGCGCGACGTATTCCTTGTACGCCTCGGGCGTGATGGCGGCGCAGCAGGGGCCCGCCCCCTTGCCGATGTGGTACTCGAAGCACGCCTTGTCGTCGGGCTTGGGCCATTTGCCGTGCTCGAGGTTGCGGCAGAGCTTGCGGTACTCCGCGCACGAGCACGAGCAGATGGGCACGATGCGGCGCACCGTGTCGATGGTCTCGCGCGCGGCGCGGGCGTCGGTGTAGGGGCCGAAGTAGCGGGTCGACGACTTGTGCTTCTCGCGCGTGTACTTTATGCCGGGGTACAGCGCGCCTTCGGTGATCGCGATGTAGGGGTAGCTCTTGTTGTCGCGGTAGTCCACGTTGAACGGCGGGTGGTACTGCTGGATGAGGTTCTTCTCGAGGACGAGCGATTCGGTCTCGTTCGTGACGACGATGTAGTCAAAGCTCGCCACCTGCTCCATCATGAGCGGGATCTTCTCGCGTTCGTCTTGACCCGTGACGTATTGGGTCATGCGGGCGCGCAGGTCGATGGCCTTGCCCACGTAGAGGATCGCGCCGTTTCTGTCTTTCCACAGGAAGCAGCCCGGCTCTTCGGGGACGGAGCGGAGCTGCTCGCGGATGCCGGGTGCGTCCGTCTTGCCCGAACGCACCCAGGAGCTGTCGTATGTCTGCTTGTTTTCCATGGGCTCCATACTAGCGAATATCCACGCCCGCAGGGCAACGGGTCGAGGCGGGGTGTCCCTTTGGCCCAAACTGGCACGAGGGGCCGTGGGTATCGTGCCATTTTCGCGGCAGGGACAGACCGGCAAGGCATTGGCCATATGCATGACAAACCGGCAAGGCATTGGCCAAAAATGGCCAGAGCCTAGCCAGTTTGTCACGTATATGGTCAGGAGCTATCCGGTTTGTCACGAGCACGAGCACAGGCGCGGACATGGGCAGGAGAACCGATACCCACGGCCCCTCGTGTCAGGTGTTCTTGCGGCGGTGGTGCGCGGGGGCGTCGGGATCGGGGTCGATGCCCTGGTTGGAGTAGACGACGTCCCCCCTGCCATGGCGTTGGCGCACCGGGCCGAACAGTCCGAGGCGCCACACGATGATGGCCGAGAGGATGACGAGTGCGATAAACGAAACGTACTTGGCCGCGCCGCCGACCTCCCACATGACGAGCGTGCCGATGGAAAGCACGGCGGTCCACAGGTAGATGAGCAGCACCGCCTTGCGCTGCGAGTAGCCGCGCAGCAGCAGCCGGTGGTGGAT
>CACZQA010000067.1 GCA_902783175.1 uncultured Coriobacteriaceae bacterium | reverse complement strand
CGACCGCATGATCAGGCGCAGCGGCATGGGGTACTGGCACGACATCGACCTGCACGTCTACGAGGACTACGACGAGTTCCTCGCGAAAAATCCCGGCGCTAACCCCTGGCTCAGCACGAAGAAGGCAAACCAGTGCTATCACCAGGTCGCCTACCATGACGGCGACTACCTCATGTTCGGCAAGGAGTCCACGGGGATCGATGAGCGCATCCTCGCCGCTCATTCCGACCGCTGCATCCGCATCCCCATGTTCGAGCGCGAGGGGCTCACGCCGGCCACGGCGGGCCCCGGCCCCACGGGCGACCCCACCGACCCCGATGCGGTCTCGCTTAACCTCTCCAACGCCGCCAACATCGTGATGTTCGAGGCCATGCGCCAGCTCGGCTTCCCGGGGATGGTGAGCTAGCGCCTCCGCGCTGCGCGAGTTGCTCGTATCGCAACCGCAGACCGCCATGTTTCGGCCTTTCCAATATCTTGCGTGCATATGCTCGGACAAGTGCGTGGATTTTCACGTATAGTTCTGAGAATTGTCTGCGTTTTTCGCAGGTGAATCAGTTTTTCCGTACGGCTCTTCGAGTAGGAAAGGGGGAAACGGTTTGGAAACTATCGGTGTCGGTACCATCGCCTTCTTGGTGCTGTTCCCAATGCTCATCGCGTTCATCCAGCTGCTGGTCCGCGACGACCGGGCGCGTACGTTCATCACGGTCATTGGTGCCCTTGTCATCGCTTGCGCTGCGGTGTTCCTCGCGTATGAGTTCGTTCCTCTCGGTTCCCAGAAATTTGCCATCAACAGTTCCGTCGCAGAGCTGCTCGGCTACGTGATGTTGGCAATCGATGTCCTGCTGTGTCTCTACATCATCGGCAAGGGCATCGCGCACAAGAAGTACATCGCGATCATCCTCGCCATCGTCCAGCTGTGCCTGGCGGTGTACGTCGATTTGTTCGTCGCGGACGGCATCGCGGTCTCGCATGCGCTCTACGTCGACGACCTCTCCGTCATCATGGCGCTCATCATCGGCATCGTCGGCTCCGGCATCGCCGTGTACGCCCTCGGCTACATGCGCGTGCACGAGGCCCACAACGAGGGCAAGGACCGCCGCAACGTCTTTTTCGCGGTGATGTTCGCCTTCTTGGGCGCGATGTTCGGCATCGTGCTGTTCAACAGCCTCACCTGGATGCTGTGCGCCTGGGAGATCACGACGGTCTGCTCGTTTGCCCTCATCGGCTACACGCGCACGAAGGAAGCCATCGACAACTCCTTCTTGCAGATCGTGCTGAACCTCATCGGCGGCATCGCGTTCACGTGCGCGCTGTTTTGGATCGGCAACTGCTACGGCGTCATGGAGCTCGACAAGTTCCTTGCGTACTCTCTCACATTCTCCGAGAACGGCTACACGCTGCTCGTCGACCTGCCACTATTACTGCTCGCGCTCGCCGGTTTCACGAAGGCCGCGCAGATGCCGTTCCACAAGTGGCTGCTCGGCGCCATGGTCGCCCCGACGCCCACGTCCGCGCTGCTCCACTCGTCCACGATGGTCAAGGCGGGCGTGTTCCTGCTCATCAAGCTGGCTCCGTGCCTCGGCTTCAACCTGCCCGGCTACATCGTCATGATCGTCGGCGGCGCTACCTTCCTGTTCTGCGCGCTCGCTGCCATCAGCCAGTCCAACGCCAAGCGCGTCCTCGCGTACTCGACGATCTCCAACCTCGGCCTGATCGCCGCCTGCGCGGGCGTCGGCACTGACGGAGCCGTCTGGGCAGCGATCTTCCTCGTAATCTTCCATGCGGTCGCGAAGTCCCTGCTCTTCCTGTGTGTCGGCACTGCCGAGCACCACATCGGCAGCAGGAACATCGAGGACATGGACGACCTGTTCGAGCGCATGCCGCGTCTTGCCCGCCTGATGTCGATCGGCATCATGGGCATGTTCGTCGCGCCGTTCGGCATGCTCGTCTCCAAGTGGGCGGCACTCGAGGCGTTTGCGCAGTCCGAAAACGTCATCCTCATCCTCCTGCTGGTCTTTGGCTCCGCTGCGACCTTCATGTTCTGGGCCAAGTGGCTCGGCAAGATCCTCGCCATCGCCAATAGCGGCGAGGAGGACGTCGAGCTGACGGTCAGTACTTCGGAATGGGTTTCGCTCGGTCTCATGACCGTGCTGACGGTCGGCTGCTGCGTCGGTTTCCCGCTAATTTCGCAGGCCGTTGTCGTCCCGTACCTCTCCGGCGTCTTCAACAACGTCTCTGCCGCCATCTCGAGCAGCGACCTGTGGATCATGGCGGTTATCGCCATCGTCATCGCGGTCGTGTTCCTCGGGTTCACCGGCGCTACCAAGAAGAAGGTCGTCCCCGTCTACATGGCCGGTATCGGCACCGACTTCAAGGACCGCAAGTTCCTTAACTCCTTCGGCGGCGAGCTCGAGGCTACGCAGCGCAACTGGTACATGACAGAGTTCTTCGACGAGAAGAAGATGAGCTTCGTCGGGATCGTCGTCACGCTCGTCCTGCTCGTCGGCTCGTTCGGCTTCGCCGCACAGACCGTCTCTGCCCAGGAAAACGTCTTGAACGACATCAACGCCGAGCACGCGTCCTACGAGCAGAGCATCTGGGCGCAAGGCGGCGCCGACTTCCCGCTCTACATGCAGTACTACCAGTACTACCAGAGCTATTACGAGCAGAACAAGTCCACGCTGCAGCAGCAGATGAACGTCTACAGCATGGACGAGTTCATGAACATGCTCTACATGCAGATGTACTCGCAGCAGATGTCCAACTCCTCCAGCTCCTCGAGCTCCACGGGCGGTTCGGATTCTGCGGGCGGCGCGTCTGACACATCTGATGGAGCTACGTCTACTCAGGGAGGGGGGATGTAACCATGGAACTCTTTGGATACTCGATCTGGAGCTTCGTCGGCATGGCCGCCTTCCTCGTGGTGGGCCCCATCGTCGGCTGCCTGCTCGCCGGTCTCGACCGCAAGCTCTCCGCCGGCATGCAAGGCCGCGTCGGCCCGCGCATCCGCCAGCCCTGGTGGGATTTCCGCAAGCTGTGGGGCAAGGAAGACGCCACGGTCAACGGCGCGCAGGACCTGTACGTGTGGCTGTACCTCATCTTCATCGTGCTCGCCGGCATGGCGTTTTTCGCCGGGGCCAACTTCCTGCTGTGCGTTTTCATCCAGACGCTCGGCGCGCTGTTCTTGATCCTTGCGGGCTACGCGTCGCGCTCTCCGTACGCGGAGCTCGGCGCGCAGCGTGAGATCGTGCAGGTCATGTCCTACGAGCCGATGGTCCTGCTCGTCGCGATCGGCATGTTCATGGCGACGGGCACCTTCGAGGTGAACAGCGTCCTCACCGCTGACGTTCCCATGATCCGCTGGCTGCCGCTCATCTTTGCCGGGCTGCTGTACGTGCTCACGATCAAGCTGCGCAAGTCGCCGTTCGACATCTCGATGGCGCAGCATGCGCACCAAGAGATCGTCCGCGGTATCGTGACCGAGTTCTCGGGCAAGACGCTTGCCCTAGTCGAGCTGTCGCACTGGTACGAGACGGTCATGTTCCTCGGCTGGATCGGCATGTTCGCCATGTGGGGCGGCGGCTGGGTCGCCGCCGTGGTCGCAGTTGTAGTCGCGCTCGCGGTCTGGTTCCTCGAGATCGTGATCGACAACAACTTCGCGCGTGTCAAATGGCAGGCCATGCTCAAGTCCGCCTGGTGGGTCGCCCTGATCCTCGGCGGCATCAACATCGTCTATCTCATCTTCGTCTAAGGAGGTGCCGTAATGTCCTATGTAAGCAAATCCCCTTGGGTCATCCACTACGATGGCTCGAGCTGCAACGGGTGCGATATCGAAGTCCTCGCGGCACTGACGCCCCTCTACGATGCCGAGCGCTTCGGCGTCGTCAACACGGGTAACCCCAAGCACGCCGACATCTTCATCGTCACGGGCGGCGTCAACGCCCAAAACGCGCCCATCATCAAGCAGATCTACGACCAGATGCTCGAGCCCAAGATCGTCGTCGCGTGCGGCGCGTGCGCATGCGGGGGCGGCGTCTACCAGAGCTGCTACAACGTCATGCACGAGGGAACGCGTGCCGTGATCCCCGTGGACGCCTACGTCCCGGGATGCGCCGTCAAACCCGAGTCGATCATCGACGCCGTCGTCGCTGGCATCGACCTGCTCGAGGAGAAGGCCAAGAAAATGAAGAAGAACCCGGCGGATAAAGACCGCACCGACGCCGATGCCGGCCATGGCGTGCACGCGTCGGTAGCAAACGTCGACGACGTGCCGGGCGCCGGCTCGGCAGACGTGCGCTAGGGAGGTGCCATGATCCGTTTCGAGAAACCTACGTTTACCAACGTCGACCTGGCGGACGTCACCAAGATCGTCGCCGACTACAAGAGCCGCGGCTACGGCTTCGTCCAGCTGTGCGCGAGCACGCTCGAGGCCTCCTGCGACCTTTTGTACGCCTTCACCGACCCCGAGGCCGCCGAGCCCGGCATGATCGGCATCATCGCCAACGTGCCTGACGGCGTGCGCGTGCCCTCCATCACCGAGTGGTACCCGGCTGCCTTCGTGTTCGAGAACGAGACGCACGACCTGTTCGGCATCGACTTCGACGGCATCAACATCGACTTTGGCGGCAACTTCTACACGCTTTCCATGGACTATCCCATGAACCCGCGCGCCGCCATGCAAAAAGAAGCCCAGCACGAGGAGAAGGAGGCGCAAGATGAGTAAGCGCACCGTCGTGCCCTTTGGCCCGCAGCATCCCGTGCTGCCGGAGCCCATCCACCTCGACCTCGTGCTCGAGGACGAAAAGGTCGTCAACGCCATCCCGCGCATCGGCTACATCCACCGCGGCCTCGAGAAGCTCGTCGAAAAGCGCGACTACACGCAGTTCGTCTACGTGGCGGAGCGCATCTGCGGCATCTGCTCGTTCGGGCACTCGCTGGGCTACTCGCAGTGCGTCGAGCAGCTCATGGGCGTCGAGGTCACCGACCGCGCCGAGTACCTGCGCGTCATCTTCCACGAGCTCTCCCGTATGCACAGCCACATGCTGTGGCTCGGCCTGCTCGCGGACGGCTTTGGCTTCGAGGCACTGTTCATGCACTGCTGGAGGCTGCGCGAGCAGATCCTCGACATCTTCGAGGAGTGCACAGGCGGGCGCGTCATTTTCTCCGCCTGCGACGTCGGCGGCTTCAGGCAGGAGGTCTCCAACGAGACGCTGCGCGGCATCGTCGTCGTGCTCGACCGCATGCGCGACGAGTACCGCACGCTGTACAAGACCCTGCTCGAGGACTCCTCCGTCAAAAACCGCATGGTCGGCGTGGGCTACCTTTCCAAGGAGCAGGCAATCGAGTACTCCATGGTCGGCCCCTTCGGCCGCGCCTCGGGACTCGAGATCGACGAGCGCCTGAGGGGCCTCGGCGCCTACGGTGAGCTCGCCGCCTTCGAGCCCATCGTCTCCACGCAGGGCGATTGCTACGCCCGCTGCGACGTGCGCGCGCAGGAGGTCCTGCAGTCGATGGACATCATCAAGGAGCTCGTCGACAAGATCCCGGACGGCGAGGTCATGGTCCCGGTCAAGGGCAATCCCAAAGACGGCGCGATGGCGATGACCACGGTCGAGCAGCCGCGTGGCCAGGCGTTCTACTACGCCAAGGGCAACGGCAGCAAGTTCCTGCAGCGCATGCGCATCCGCACCCCAACGAGCCAGAACCTCGCCGGCCTGGTGGCCGCGCTGTCCGGTTGCGATTTTGCCGATGTGCCGATGGTCGTGCTGACCATCGACCCGTGCATCAGCTGCACAGAGAGGTAGGGGAGATGGGCGTATTCAAACTTGGCGGCATGACGCTTAAGAGCCTGTTCAAGAAGGCCCCGACGCGCCGGTACCCCTACGAGAAGCGCGAGGACTTCGCGCGCGCGCGTGGTCGCATCGACATGATCGACATCCACGACTGCATCTTCTGCGGCATGTGCGAGCGCAAGTGCCCGGCTGACTCCATCCAGGTGGACCGTGCCAACTCCAAGTGGACGTACTGGCCGTACAAGTGCGTGGCATGCGATTCGTGCGTGCGCGCGTGTCCGGTCAACGACATCGAGATGCTCCAGGACCGCGCTCCCATCGCAACCGACATCTCGGTTCCGGTCGTCTACGAGCTCACGGCAGAGGAAAAGGCCGAAAAGAAGCGCAAGGAAGAGGAAAAGAAGGCTAAAATTCTTGCAGCCAAGAAGGCAAAGCAAGAACGCGAAGCCGCGGAGAAGGCCGCTCAGGCACAGGCCGAGACCGCGTCTGACAAGACTTCCGATTCTGCGAGTGAGTGATTAGCAAACATTGAAGGCATTCGAAGAACAGACCGTTCCAGAGGAAGAGATACTCGACAAGGTATTCACGGCCCCGAACATCATCACCTTCATCAGGCTGCTGATGCTCCCGGTGTTCCTCTGGCTGCTCTTCGGTGCCCGCCAGGAGGTCGCGGCGGTCGTCGTGTACGCGGTCGCCGCCTCGACGGATTGGGTCGACGGGCAGGTCGCGCGCCGCACCCACCAGGTCTCCAAACTCGGCAAACTCCTCGATCCGACGGTCGACAGGCTGCTCATCGCCGTGGGCGTCATCGCCATCTGCATCCTGGGGCGCCTGCCCCTGTGGGTGCTCGTCTATCTCATCGGGCGCGACTGCATCTTGCTCGGCGGTGGCAAGTACATGCTCTCGACGGTCGGCAAAGTGCCTTCGGTCGTCTGGCTCGGAAAGTTCGCGACCGCGTTTCTCATGTTCGGGTTTGCCTTCCTGCTTCTGGGCGCGCCTGCCGTCCCCGGCCTTGGCATCACTGGCGCCCCCGCATGGCTTCCCGGTTTCGGCCCAGAGCCTTCCTACCTCGGCATCTGGCTCGTGTACGCAGGCCTTGTCTGCTCGGTCACGGTGTTCGTGTACTACCTCGTGCGTGCGTACCAGATGATTGCCGCATGGAGGCGTGACCGCGCGTAACGTTGCAGCCTCGTGACACTTTGCGCGAAACTGCAATTCG
>CACZQA010000066.1 GCA_902783175.1 uncultured Coriobacteriaceae bacterium | reverse complement strand
CGCCGCCGCGTTGTCTCGTCATAAAGCACTCTTCCATCCATAAAAAAGCCTCCCATTTCTCATGTCCAAGAAACGGGAGGCGGTTCAAACGAAGCGGAGGGCTTTGCGTATCTCGTGTGTGCGACGACTACTTGTCGAGTGCCTCGATGAGGGCGTCCTTCTGACGATCGCCCAGGCCGGCCAGACGGCGCTTCTCGTCGATGCCGATCTCTTCCATCAGAGCCTCGGTGCGGGCCTTGCCGTAGCCGGGGAATGCGGCGATGAACTGCTTCACGCGCATCTTGCCGATTGCGTTGTCGTCAACATTGTCAAAGGCCTTCTTGGCAGAAAGCTTGCCGGCCTTGATTTGCTCCTTGACTTCGGCACGGCGGGCGCGGGTCTCAGCGGCCTTCTTGAGGGCCTCTGCACGCTGCTCGTCGGTCATCTTGGGGAGTGCCATTCAATCACATCCTTCTCTTGCGGTTTAAGCCAGCGGGATAGTAACACCGCTCGGCCTGTGTTGTTAGCAGTATAGGCAACATTTGCGCGTTGAGCGTGAGTTTTGTCGAATTTGTCCGATTGCATGAGCAATTTTCACGATTTCTGGACGAACGTCTCACCGCATGTCCACGAGCGCTTTTTTGCTGGGGTGAGCGCATGAAAAATGCCCGGCGGAAAGCTGGCCGCCGGGCATTCATGTGCTCTTTCGCGAGGCTCCTGCGCGCTAGTCGCCCGAGGGGGAAATCGCCTCGATGAGGTCGCCCGTGCGTGCGTCGCGTGCATGGTTGACGTAGCGGACGGCGTTTGCCTTGTTGGCGGCAATCTCCTCGTCCGTCATCGCGCGCACGACCTTGGCAGGAGAGCCGAATGCGACCGAGTTGTCGGGAATCTCGGTGCCGTGCGTGACGAGCGCGCCGGCGCCGATCATGCAGTTTTTACCGACCTTGGCCCCGTCGAGCACAATCGCGCCCATCCCGATGATGGTGTTGTCGCCGATGGACGCGCCGTGCACGATGGCGTTGTGGCCCACAGAGACGTAATTGCCGATTCTCACGTCGTATCCAGGGTCAGAGTGGATCGTGGCGTTGTCCTGGACGTTGCTGCGGTCGCCGATGAAGATGTGGCCCTCATCGCCGCGGATGACCGCGTTGAACCAGATGCCGGTGTCGACGCCGATAGTCACGTCGCCCTCGATGGCGCTTCCCTGCGCCTCGTAAACGGTCTTGTCAATTCGCTTCATCGTCTTCGAGCTCCTTTCTGAGCTCCTGTTCTTCTTGTGCCTCAAGGTACGCGGCATGCTCTGCCTCGGACATGCAGACGGGGCCGATGCCGGTTTGATAGACATGGCGTTTCGTGAGAGCTTCGTCTGCGTTGGGCATGCGCGCGCTTCTATTCGTTAGTTTGCGGCAAGCGGGGCTGCCTGCGTGTAAGTGCGTGCGGCGTATTCCTGGTCGAGGTCGTAGAGCGCCTTGGCGTCGGTGCCGAACAGCTTCATCCTGGTGAGCAGGTCGTTGGCGTTTGCCTCCTCTTCGAGCTGCTCGTCGACGAACCAGTCGAGGAACTTCATGGTGCGGTAATCTTTGACGGCATCGGCCGCGGCGTAGATGTCGTTGATGAGGCTCGTGACGTACTTCTCGTGCTCGAGTGCCGCTTTGATGGGCTCGATGTGGTCGGTGAAGGTCATGTCGGGGGCGTCGATAGCGGTGAGCGTCACCTTGCAGTCGTTGTCGAGGAGGTACTTGCGCATGATCAGCGCGTGGTCACGCTCTTCCTGCGCCTGCACGAAGTACCAGTTGGCAAAGCCGGAAAGGCCCTCGTCCTCGTAGTAGTCGGCGAATGAGAGATACAGGTAGCCCGAGTAGAGCTCCTTGTTGATCTGGTTGTTGATGAGTTCGTACACCTTCTGGTCCATGGTTCCTCCAACGAAAAGAGACGCATTGCACGTGCTGCCCCGATTATAGCGATGTGCTGGGATACGGTTCCCGTTTCCTTTGCGTACCACTTCCCGCAAATATGTGGCACTGCCACCGTTTACGTGCGGGAATCGCGAGATGCGTGGCACTGCCACCGTTTTCGCGCGTGGTGCAGTAGG
>CACZQA010000065.1 GCA_902783175.1 uncultured Coriobacteriaceae bacterium | reverse complement strand
GCATACAAGGAAGAGCAGTACGACAAGCTGGCGGACGCCGTGCGCGGCGGCCTCGACATGGAGCTTGTCTACCGGATTTTGGAGGAGGGCATATGAGCGGACTGGACAGGCTCGAGTTCGTGAAACCTGCCGACATCGAGGGCAGGAGTTTCGAGATTATCGGCCAGGAGCTGGGGGAGAGAAAGCTCGACCCCGAAAACGAGCTGGTCATCAAGCGCGTCATCCACACGACGGCGGATTTCGAGTACGCGGACACGCTCACGTTCTCGCCGCATGCCACGACCATCGGCGTCGACGCCTTCAAGGCGGGCACTTCGATCGTCACCGATACCAAGATGGCACAGGCGGGCATCAACAAGCGCGTGCTCGGCCGCTTCGGGGGCACGGTGCACAACTTCATCTCGGACGAGGAGACCGTGGCGCGCGCAAAGGAGCGCGGCCTCACGCGCTCGGCGATCTCGATGGAGCGCGCCGCCGAGCTCAACGAGCCGCTCGTGTTCGCCATCGGCAATGCCCCGACGGCGCTCGTCAGGCTCTACGAGATGCTTCGCGCGGGACAGATGGAAAAGCCGGCGCTCATCATCGGCGTGCCGGTGGGGTTCGTCAACGTGGTCGAGTCCAAGGAGCTCATCATGGAGCTCGACGTGCCCTATATCGTGGCGCGCGGCCGCAAGGGCGGGAGCAACGTGGCGGCCGCCATCTGCAACGCGCTGCTGTACCTGGCATCCGGAAACGAGAGGAGCTAGGCTGTGGAGACCTGCACGAACGCGCCTGAAAAAGGCACGCTCTACGGCGTGAGCGTGGGGCCGGGCGACCCGGAGAACCTCACGCTCAAGGCCGTTCGCGTGCTCAAGGCGGCAGACGTCATCGCGGCGCCCAGCACGGGGCGCAACCGGCAGACCGCGCTCGGCATCGTCGCCGACTACATTGCGGGAAAGCCCATCGTCGACTGCCTGACGCCCATGTCCAAAGACCTTGCCGTCGTCGCGCGGGCGCACGACAAGATCGCCGACGACATTTGCGCGCTGCTCGACGAGGGAAAGGACGTCGCGTTCATCACCTTGGGCGATGCCGGCGTGTACTCGACCTACTACTACACGCACGAGCGCGTCGTGGCGCGCGGCTACCGCGCCGAGGTCGTGCCGGGCGTCACCTCGTTTTGCGATGCGGCGGCGCGGCTGGGCAGGCCGCTGTGCGAAGGTTCCGAGCCGCTGCTCGTGGTGCCCGTCTCGACGGGGGACACGGAGGCACTGCTCGATGTGCCCGCCAACAAGGTGTTCATGAAGTCGGGCAAGGCCATCGGCGCGCTGCGCGACACGCTGGCGGAGCGTGGCGAGCTCGACGATGCGGCGGCGGTCGCCAACAGTGGGCTTGCAGACGAGCAGCTGTGCGAGCACTTCGCGGACCTCGACGTCGAGCGCGGCTACTTCTCGGTCGTGCTCTACCGCAAGGGGGCGCACAAGGCAGGCGAAGGGGAAGGCGGACGTCTCTCATGATCGATTTTCAAGCACTGAACGCGCAGCTGGCGCCTTTCGACGATGCGGCGGCGCAGCGCGCCGTCGATAAGTGGAACGCGGTGGCAAAGCCCATTGCGAGCCTGGGCAAGCTCGAGGACATCGTCGTGCAGCTCGCCGGCATCTCCGGCAGCGAGGATGTCGACATATCCAAGCGCGTCGTGGTTGTGATGTGCGCCGACAACGGCGTCGTCGCGCAGGGCGTCACGCAGTGCGGCTCCGAGGTCACGACCATCATCGCGGACAGCGTCGCGAGGGGACGCTCCTCGGTGTGCAGCATGTGCCGCCCCGTTCACATTGACACGCTCTCCGTGGACATGGGTATGGCCAAGGCACCGAGCGAGCCCGGCGTCCTCGACCGCTGCATCGCGCGGGGCACCGGAGACATCTCCGTGGGGCCGGCCATGACGCGCGAGCAGGCATGCCAGGCCATCCAGGTGGGCATCGACCTCGTGGGCGACCTGAAGGCGCAGGGCTACCGCCTCATCGCCACCGGCGAGATGGGCATCGGCAACACCACAACCTCGAGCGCGGTCGCCTCGGTGCTGCTCGGGCTGCCCGTCGAGCAGGTGACCGGCAAGGGCGCGGGGCTTTCGGACGAGGGGCTCGAGCGCAAGGTCTCCGCCATCAAGCGGGCCATCGCCGTCAACGGCCCCGACAGCCACGACGCGCTCGACGTGCTCGCCAAGCTCGGGGGCTTCGACATCGCGGGGCTCGTGGGGCTGTTCGTCGGCGGCGCCGTGCACCGCGTCCCCATCGTGATCGACGGCTTCATCAGCATCTTGGCGGCATACGTCGCAGCACAGCTGTGCCCCGCGTGCGCGCAGACGATGGTGCCCTCGCATATCTCCACCGAGCCGGCGACGCGCATGCTGGCAGAGCGCCTGGGGGTCGAGCCGATTATCCATGCCGGCATGCACCTGGGCGAGGGGACGGGGGCGGTGTGCCTCGTGCCGTTGCTGGACATGGCGCTGTCCCTGTACGATGGGAGCACGTTCGATTCGTCGGGAATAGATGCCTACGAGGTGGATCCGCAATGATGATTCTGGTTACCGGTGGTGCCGCGAGCGGCAAAAGCGCGTACGCGGAGTCGCTGTTCGAGAGCTTTACCGGGCTCAAATACTATCTGGCGACCATGGAGAACGTCGACTTCGAGTCCGAGCAGCGCATCGAGCGCCACCGCGACATGCGCTCCGGCAAGGGCTTCATCACGCTGGAGGTCGACGACGGGCTCGAGGCGGCGATCAGCCAGCTGTACTCGCGCGACGTCAACGTCGTGCTCGAGGACCTCGGCAACCTCGTGGCACGCGAGCTGTTCGGCGCCGATGGCTCGGTACGCGACCCCGACGACGTGATCGAGCACATCATGGTCAACGTGAGGATGCTCGCGAAGCGCTGCAAGAACCTCGTCATCGTTGCCAACGAGCTGGGTGGCGACGGCGTGTCCTACGACAGCGGCACGCAGCTGTACCAGGTCGTGGTGGGCAGCATCGCGTGCGCGCTCGCCAGCATGAGCGACGTCGTGGTCGAGGTCGCGGCAGGCCAGCCGCGCGTCCTCAAGGGGGAGCTCTCGTGAACGCCCTTCGCTCGTTCGTCATGGCGTTCTCGACGTTCTCGCGCATCCCCATGCCCAAAATCGACTGGCGTCCGGAGTGCATGCGCTACATGATGTGCTTCTTTCCCCTCATCGGGGTGGTGCTGGGGCTACTCGCGTGGGCGTGGGGGCTCGTGTGCGAGGGGCTCTCGCTGGGAAGCCTGCTCTTTGGCGCGGGGCTTGTCGCGATCCCGTTGCTCGTGACCGGCGGCATCCATTTGGATGGCTTTTCCGACGTGGTCGATGCGCAGTCGAGCCACGCCGAGCCCGCGCGCAAGCGCGAGATCTTGAAGGACCCGCACACGGGCGCGTTCGCGGGCATGGCCGTCGCGGCCTACCTGATCGTCTACTTCGCGTGCGCCGCCTCGCTCGAGCCAACGCTGCAGCTGTTCGTATGCCTGGGGTGCATCTACGTGCTCACGCGCTGCCTGAGCGGCATCGCGAGCATCTGCTTTGCGGGCAGCAGCGACGAGGGCATGGTCGCGAGCTTCAGGCTCTCGGCGTCCAAGCGGGTCTGCGTCTTCGTGCAGACGATCGAGGCGCTTGCCTGCGCGGCTGTGACGGCGGTTCTCGCCGACGGTGTCGTTTTCGCTGCTATGATGGTGATTGCACTTCTGGTGCTTGCTTTGGTCCACGGGTTTGCCCGTCGGCAATTCGGGGGCTGGAGCGGGGACATCGCGGGATTTTTCTTGCAGGTATGCGAGCTCGCGTTGCTCCTGTGCCTTGTTGTCGTGCCGAAAGTGGTGAACTTGGTTTGATAGTCGTGATCGGGGGGATTGCCTCCGGCAAGAAGACGTGGGTCCGCTCTTTGGGATACGGCGAGGAAGAGTTCTCCGACTCTCCCGACGACCCGTGCCCTGTCATCTACAACATCCAGGACTCGATTTTCCTCGGGGCAACCGACGAGGACCTGCTCGAGCAGTTCGCGGGCAAAGAGGTGGTCATCTGCCCCGAAGTCGGCTGCGGCGTCGTCCCCGCCTCGAGCGAGGACCGCGAATGGCGCGAGCGCGTGGGCAGGCTCACCAACAAGCTCGCGAACAAGGCGGACTGCGTCGTGCGCGTTGTCTGCGGTATCCCGATGGCGCTCAAAGGCGAGCTTCCCACGAGGCGCGTGGGCTAGATGCCGTTCGACCTGCAGCTCACGTTGCTGCGCCATGGCCGCACGAGCGCCAACGAACGCCATCTCTACGCGGGCTCGACCGACGTTGCCCTGAGCGATGCGGGCATATCCGACGCGCGGCGCTCGGGCATCTGCGATTCCTGCGGGCTCGTCTACGTGAGCCCGCTTCTGCGTGCGCGCCAGACTGCCCGCATCTGCTTTCCGAATGCCAGGCAGGTGGTCTGCGATGGGCTGCGCGAGATGGACTTCGGGGCGTTCGAGGGGCGTAGTGCCGACGATATGGCCGACGATGCGGACTACCGCAGGTGGGTCGACAGCAACTGCACGCTGCCGTGCCCGGGCGGCGAGTCGCGCGCGCAGCTCATCTGCCGCGTATCGAGAAGCGTGGAAGACATCGTCGTCTCATCTGCCGCGCAGGGCAGCCAAAGCGCTGTGATCGTCGCCCATGGCGGCACCATCATGGCCGCGCTCGAGGCGTTCGTCCCGCGCGGCGCGCAGGACGACGAGTTCCGCTACTTCTCGTGGCAGGTCGGCAACTGCGGGGGCTATCGGGTGCGTGCGCGCCTCGGGCAAGATGGCCTCGTGTTCGCCCGCCCCGAGCGCTTCGATGCCCTGCGGGACATCCTCTAGGCTGCTTCGTCTGCGCGAATCGACCGCTACCAGAATTCCTCCCCGGTATTCGTTGGCTACAGGCGTCATCTTGTTCCAAAATGACAAGTCACGATGACCAACGTCTATATCAGATGGCTTTACTGATTTTTGCCAATGGGAGGCTGATGAACACGCCATGAATCTTATCGTTCGCGAATCTGGAGACAGAAAGACGATAAGCGTTCCAGAGGGCAGCACCGTGCGCGAGGCGCTCCTGTCGTGTGGCATTAACCCGGGTGGCACCTGCAATGGACGCGGCGAATGCTGCCACTGCGACGTCTTCATCAAGGATGGCAGGGGGCTGTTCTACACCCTCGCGTGCCAGACTCCCGGGACCGACGGCATGGAGGTCGCGAGCGTCCGCACGCGCGATATCGGCGAGACGACCCGCGGGCTCGCCCCCGTCTGGCGCTCCGATGGGCAGGGGTGGGGCTACGGCCTTGCCATCGACGTGGGCACGACCACCATCGTCTGCCGCCTGTACAACCAGGAGAGCGGAAAGCTG
>CACZQA010000064.1 GCA_902783175.1 uncultured Coriobacteriaceae bacterium | reverse complement strand
TCATGTTCGGCTCGTTCGAGGTGTCGAGACCTCCCCTCAGGCAGATTATGCCCACAGTGGTCCTTGCCGCGCTTGCTGCGGCGGGGCGCATTCTGTTTGCCCCCATCCCCGACGTCAAGCCGGTGTCAGCGGTGTGCATACTGGCAGGAGCGGTCTTTGGCAGGCGGCAGGGCTTTCTCGTCGGAGCGATTGCGGCCCTGGTCTCGAACTTCTTCTTTGGCCAGGGCGCATGGACTCCCTGGCAGATGTATGCCTGGGGGCTCGTCGGCTATTTGGGCGGTGTACTCGCCGATCATGGTGCGTTTCGCCACCGCTGGGTGCTCTATGCATGCGGTCTTGCTTCGGGCTACCTTTTCGGCGCCCTGCTCAACGCCTGGTACATCGTCGGGTTCGTACACCCCATCACCTGGGAAAGCATCCTGCTCGCGCTTTCTGCCGCGCTGCCGCTTGACAGCGTGCACGGCATTGCCACGGTCGTCTTTTTGCGCATCGTCTACGTGCCCTGGGAGCGCAAGCTCAGGCGCATCAAGAAAAAGTACGCCTTGGCCGAGCGCTCCGACGCTGTGGCGGGGATGGACGTCGCGTTCTCCAGAGAGCATGCGGGCTGAAGGGGCGGAGCGAATATGACCCAGTTCTACTTTTCCGACCTGCTCGCCGAGGAGGAGATGCGGGGGTTGCTCGCCCAGACCCGAGCGGGCTTCGAGAGCATCCTCTTCTCCGTGGCAGACAACCTCGACGATTTCGATGCTACGCTCGCACGGGAGCGCGAGCGGCAGGAGCGTTTCGGGCATCCGCCGCTTTCGCTGCACGGCCCGTTTCTCGACCTGAACCCGATGGCCTTCGATTCGTACGTGCGCAAGGCGACCATGACGCGCTTCAACCAGGCGTACGAGGCGGCCGTCGCGCTGGGCGCCGATCGCGTCGTTTTTCACAGCTGCATGATTCCGAGCGTCTACTTCCTTCAGGGTTGGGCAGAGCGTATGGTCGAGTTCTGGCTCGAGTTCTTCGAGGGGAAGGCGGGCGTTCAAGTCTGCATGGAAAACGTGCTCGACCGGGAAGCCGCGCCGCTTGCGGAGGTGGTCCGCGAAGTGGCCCGCCCCGATTTCGGCGTGTGCCTCGATGTCGGGCATGCGCACTGCTATTCCGAGTTGTCGCTCGATGCCTGGATGGATGCCCTCGGGGGCGTCGTTTCGCATGTGCACCTGCACGATAACGACGGTTCGCGCGATCAGCACCGCGGGCTGGGCAGGGGCACGATCGACTGGGGACACGTGATCGCGCGCCTGTCGGCGGAAAACCCCACGGCAACGTGGACGGTCGAATGCGCGAATGCCGCAGAGGCGCTCGAATCCTGGCGCTGCTGGGCGTCTCTTACGGCGCGCTGATGCCCCAGCACGCCCAGGCTCCACAACCGGGGGAGAATGTCCCCATGCTATGATTTCGTGGACAGACCTCCACCCGAAAGGCCCCCATGGAATCGTTCGAGCTCGTCTTGGTGCTGCTTGCCTGCGTCATCATCGCCGCGGTGGCAGAGCGCGTGGTCCGCCGCGTTTCGCTGCCGCTCGTCCAGATTGCTGTCGGCCTTGCCGCCGCGCTGGTCGTGCCGCATGTGGCCGAGGTCCACATCGACTCCGAGCTCTTCTTGGTCCTGTTCATCGCGCCGCTGCTCTTCAACGAGGCACGCGAGTCGAGCAAACGCGAGCTGTGGAACAACCTGCCCTCGATCCTCTCGCTGGCCATCGGGCTCGTGCTCATCACCGTGCTCGTGGTCGGATTCGCCCTGCACTGGATGGTGCCCTCGATCCCTCTGGCGGCGGCGTTTGCCTGCGCCGCGGCGCTCGGTCCCACCGATGCCGCTGCGGTCGGGGCGCTGGGGTCCACCGTCTCGCTCACCAGGCGCCAGAAGATCCTGCTTTCGGGGGAATCGCTCATCAACGACGCGTCGGGCGTCGTGTGCTTCCAGTTTGCCATCGCCGCTGCGGTGACCGGCGCGTTTTCCGCGGCCGACGCCGGCATCACGTTTCTCGTGCTCTTCTTTGGCGGCATCGCGTTTGGCATCGTCGCGGGCTTTGCGGCGTTCTTCGGCATCACGCTGCTGCGCCGCCGCGGCTTCGAGAACAACATCGTCCACGTGCTCTACGAGGTCTTCACGCCCTTCGTCGTCTTTCTGCTCGCAGAGGAGCTGCACGTGAGCGGCATCTTGGCCGTCGTGGCAGCGGGCCTGGTCATGGCGCGCCACACGCCGCGCCTCACCACCACGTCGCAAGCCAAGCTCAACCTCGTGTCCAACGGCTTTTGGGAGATCATCGTCTATGTGATCAACGGCGTCATCTTCGTCATGCTGGGCATGCAGCTCCCGCAGGCGATGTCGCCCGGCATGAGCGACGGCTACGGCCCGCTGCAGCTGCTCGGCGTCATCCTAGCGGTCACGCTGCTCGTCATGCTCGTGCGTTTCGCGTGGGTCACGGTAACCGAGCTTCTGCACGCCGATCCTGCCACGGGGCAGCGGGGGGCTTCCCATGCGGCGCGCACGCTCAGAGAAGCGCTGGTTACGACGATTGCGGGACCCAAGGGGGCGGTGACGCTCTCCATCATCTTCACCATCCCGCTCACGCTCGAATCCGGCGCGCCCTTCCCCGAGCGCAGCTTCATCATTCTCGTCACGGCCGGCGTCATCCTGTGCACGCTCGTCATCGCCGATCTCTCTCTTGCACGGCTTGCGCCCAGCGAGCATGTGGGCGCGACCGAGGAAGAGCTCAGGCGCGCGGAGGTCGCGGTGCTCGGAAACACCATCGCCGAACTCGAGTCGAAGATTGCTCAGGGCACGCACCCGGAGTTCGAGCCGGCGACGCGCGTGGTGCTGGGCAGCTACCGCACGCGGCTCGTCAGGGCACGGCTCGAGATGGGGCAGTGCGGGGATGTGCTGGGCACACTCGTGCGCGAGGTGCTCGTGCGGCAGCAGCAGCGTGCCGACGAGCTGGAGGCAGAGATCCTCGAGCAGACGTCCGCCAAGTCGGCGGCTCCGTATTATGCGCTGCTCAAGAGGATTCGCGGGTCGCTGGGCTACTACGAGAAGGGCGCCAAGGTGGGGCCGCGCGGCAACGGGCTCAAGAGCAAGCTCCACATCTACCGCTTCGCGCTCAAGCCGCACAAGGTGACGGACGAGAAGGCGGAGCTCATGTACTACCAGACCTGCCTGTTTGCCATCGAGCTCGAGCGCGTCGCCCTCGAGTATTTGGGCGGGGTCGTGGAACAGGCGGACGCGGCGGGCGACGAGCTCACCGCAAAGGCGGCGCGCACGCTCATCGAGGAGCATCGAAGCATCGAGCAGACGCTGCAGGAGCGCGTGGGCTATTCGGACGAGCGGCCGGGCGTGGGCGCGGGCAAGATGTTCGATCCGTCGACCTGCGTGCTGAGCGAGCAGTTTCGCCTTTCGCGCGAGTACATCGAGATGATTACCGCGGGCGCTCTCTCGGTGGAGCTCGACAAGATCGGCGAGCTGCAGGGGCGGGGAGAGATCGACGAGGACATCGCCCAACAGCTGCGCCAGAACGTCTACGTGCTCCAGATGAACGCCGAAGCCGAATAGCCCCCCACGTGTCCTGCGCGGGAAACGTGGCAGTGCTATACATCCCACGTGTTATGCGCGGGAACCGTGGCAGTGCCACGCATCCCACGCGCTCACGCGCGCGACGCGCTTAGCGCTCGCGCTCGCCTTCTTGCCCGGCGCCGCGGTCGGCGTCGGGGCCTTCGACGATCGGGCCTTCGAGCGGCTGTGGGCTCGATGCGAGCGCCGCGGGC
>CACZQA010000063.1 GCA_902783175.1 uncultured Coriobacteriaceae bacterium | reverse complement strand
TCGCGCGTTTGGGGAAATGGGGACGCTCTTGCAAGGTTGCTGCCTTTCTAGATAATGCCAAGCGAGGGCGGACTCATCCGCCCTCGTATCGTTTTTTCTGGTCGATTATAGCCCGAATGCTAGCTCGGGGCGTTTGCGTGGTAGTACGAATTGCCCACCTGCTCGAGCGCTCCGAAGAAGCCACCCGTGAGCGCATCGAGCTCGCTTGCGTCGAGCGTGTCGAGCTTCCAGGTGCCGCCCGCGCGCACGAGCCTGAGCTCGACGGTGGCGGACTGGTCCTTGCCGCCCAGCTGCTGGGCGTGCTCGTCGGCCACGTCCACGAACAGGCGCGCCTGGTTCTGGTTGCTTACCGCGCCGGTGTAGCGCGCATCGGCGAGCGTGCGCGCGAGGTAGTCGCTCATGCAGTCGTTGAAGTACGCGTCGAGGTCGCGCGTCTTGACGGTTACCTGCACGGTCGCGCTGTCGCCGTCGACTTGCGCCTGGCCGACCTCGTAGTCGAAGTCCACGAGCCGCGCCAGAAACGCGTCGTAGGCCTTCTGGTGCGAGGCGTCGAGCTCCGAGGGCACCGTCGTGGAGCTCTCGAGGCCGATCGCGCCCGCCAACGCCGTGTCGACGTCGTGGTCGAGCTCGTCGGGATTGCCCGCATAGCAGCCGGCGAACGCGGACCTGTCGTGCGAGACGACCGCGTGCAGGGCGGCAGAGGCCGTTGCCTCGGGAGTCGCGTTTGCCATGCGCACGCCGGCGCGGACGCACAGGGCGACGGCTATGACGAGCAGCACTGCCGCGAGGACGCCCAGCACCACCGCCCCTATGCGCATGGCCTTGGCGGCAAACCCGGTCTTTTTCGCGATGTCGGCAAAGTCGGGCAGCTCCTGGGGCTTGAGCTCGTCGCCGCTCGGGAGCTCCGAGAGCTTCGCGATGGCCTGCTCTACCTTGTCTCTTGCCTCGGACATGGCGGCCTCTATTTCATGCGCGCGTTGAGCTCGCCCGCGAGCTCGTCGAGCGTGATGCCATAGCGCTCTGCCACGACGAGCAGGTGGTAGAGCAAGTCACCCATCTCGTAGCGGATATGGTCGTGGTCGTCGTCCTTAGCCGCCATGACGACCTCGCCTGCCTCCTCGACGACCTTGCCGAGGCACTTGTCCTCCTTGGACGTGAGCAGAAGCGCCGTGTAGCTCTCGGAGCTGTCGTGGTCCCACCTGCCGTGGATCGTGTCTGCCAGCGCGTAGAGCGTCTCTCCCAGATTGCCGTCGGTGACGTTGGGTGTTCTCTCCCCCATGTTGCTACTCCTCAGTCGAGCGTGCGGAAAAAGCACGTCGTGTTGCCCGTATGGCACGCCGGCCCCTCCGCATCCACCTTGGCGAGCAGCGTGTCCCCATCGCAATCGTAGTACAGTTGTTTGACGTGCTGCACGTTTCCCGAGGTAGCGCCTTTGTTCCAGAGTTCCTGGCGCGAGCGCGACCAAAACCACGTCGTGCCCGTCTTCTTGGTGAGCTCGATGCTCTCGGCGTTCATCCAGGCGACCATCAACACGTCGCCCGTATCGTACTGCTGTACCACGCAGGGGATAAGCCCCCTATCGTCAAATTTCAGCTGGGTTTCAGACAACTGCGCGTCCTTCCTCGCGTGCGGTCCGGGCAACGGGCGCCTACAGGCGCACCGGGATGCCCTGGGATGCCATGTACTCCTTGACCTGCCTGATGGTAAACGTGCCGAAGTGGAACACGCTCGCGGCGAGCACGGCGTCCGCCTCGCCCTCGATGATGCCCTCGGCGAAGTGCTCGAGGGTGCCGACGCCGCCCGAGGCGATCACGGGAATGTCGACCGCGCGCGCCACCGCGCGGGTGAGCGCGAGGTCGAACCCCTCCTTGGAGCCGTCGCGGTCCATGCTCGTGAGCAAGATCTCTCCTGCCCCGCGCCTTGCCGCCTCGACGGCCCACGCAACGGCGTCGATGCCCGTGTCCTTGCGGCCGCCGTGGATATAGGCGGTCCACTTGTCCGCACCGCCCGCCACGCGCTTGGCGTCGATGGCCACGAGCACCGCCTGGCTGCCGAAGGCACGCGCGCCCTGCGTGATGAGCGTCGGGTCCGCGATGGCGGCGGAGTTGAGCGAGACCTTGTCGGCTCCCGCGGCGATCATCTGGCGCATGTCCGCGACCGTCCTGAAGCCGCCGCCCACGGCATAGGGGATGTGGACCTGCTCGCTTGCGCGCGACGCCATGTCCACGGTCGTCTTGCGGCCGTCGCTCGTCGCCGTGATGTCGAGGAACACGACCTCGTCGGCGCCCTGCGCG
>CACZQA010000062.1 GCA_902783175.1 uncultured Coriobacteriaceae bacterium | reverse complement strand
GCAAAGGGCATGCCGCTCACGACGGGAGACCTCGTCAAGAACTGCCTGATGGCAGACGTCCCCTTCGCAATGCAGTCGAAGTTCTTCTCCGACTACTGGAAGCCCATTCAGACCGCCTTTGGCGATGACGACACGGGGCTTGCCGCTGCGCTGCACGGATGGCTCGCGCTTCATGCACGCCACCTCAAGATCCACTCGAAAGACGAGGTTTACGGAGCATTCAGGACCTATGCGGCAACAGTCGCCCCTGACGAGCGCGAGCAGATGCTCGCCAGCCTCAAGACCTTCTGCCTGGCATTCCACGAGCGGGGAGGCGGAGCGCCAGCGCAGTGGGAGCGCAAGATCGAAGACGGAAAGACCGTGGGGAGCAAGCGCCTGTTCGGGCGCGCGTGAGTATCGGACTGTCGGGGATTGCCCGGCCTTCGCCGCAGCACTCCAGCGCCTCACCCCAGCACCGAGTTTCCCCGCAGAGACACGACGAGGGGCCAGCACCTGTGCAAGTGCTGGCCCCTCGCGATTGTCTGAAGTCCTACTTACCGAACATCGCGCTCAGTGCCGGAATCAGTGTCTCCGCGTCACTGCCAGACGGCGCAAAGCCGCCAGCAGCACCTATGAGCCCCAAAAGGCCCATGACCACAAACAGAGCCGCTGCCACGGCGCCGATTATCGCGATGAGAATCACGATAATGAAGACGACGGGCGAATCCTCCATTCTTGCTCCTTGTCGTTATCCCTATAGAGAGACGTGCCATCGCATCTTCCCCAAGACGCGATGGCATGAATTATACCGTTATCGATATAGAGCAAGGTCGAGGAAATTGAAAATCACCGATTATTACAACCGTTCGGCGAGGTCGTAGATCAGCCGCACCGTCTTGTTCCATCCGATGCAGGCATCGGTGATCGACTTGCCGTACACGCCTCCGTCAACGGGTTGGTTGCCGTCCTCGAGATAGCTCTCCACCATGAAGCCGCGAATGACCTTGGCGATGGAGCTATTGCGACGGCAGCTTTCCAGGACGTCCTTGCAGATGCGCGGCTGCTCGAAGGGGCGCTTGCCCGAATTGTCGTGGTTGCAGTCGATGATGACGGCAGGGTTCTCGTACTCGCCGTTCAGGTAGACGTCGGCCAGACGCTCCAGGTACTCGTAGTGGTAGTTGGGGTACATGATGTTGTCGAGCCCGCGATAGCCGCGCAGGACCGCATGCGCGAGCGGATTGCCCGTCGAGGTGACGTCCCAGTTGCGGTAGATGAAGTCCTGGCTTTGCTGCGCCGCGTAGATGGCATTGAGCATGACGGCGGTAGAGCCGCCCGTCGGGTTCTTCATGCCGACGGGCACCTCGACGCCGCTGGCTACTTGCCGGTGGTCTTGGTTCTCGACTGAGCGCGCGCCGATGGCGACGTAGGCGAGCAGGTCGAACAAGAAGCGATAGTTGTCGGGATAGAGCATCTCGTCGGCCGTGAACATGCCCGTCTCCTCGATGACGCGCAGGTGCATGTGGCGAATCGCCTTGATGCCTGCGAGCAAGTCGGTACCGCCCTCGGGGTTGGGCTGATGCAGCAGCCCCTTGTAGCCCGTGCCCTTGGTGCGCGGCTTGTTCGTGTAAACGCGCGGGATGATGATGAGCTTCTCGCTGACCTCGTCGCGCACCTTTGCCAGACGCGTCACGTACTCGAGGACCGAGTCCTCCCTGTCTGCCGAGCACGGCCCGATGATGAGCAGCTTCTTGCTGCTCTCGCCCGTGATGACCGCCGCGACGTCAGCATCGAACTCTTGCTTGGCATCGGCTAGCTCCGGGGCGAGCGGCATCTCCTCCCTGATCTCCTGGGGTATGGGCAGACGGCGTTTGAAGTTCATGGTTGGCATGCTCTGATCTCCTGCGTGCGAGGTTTTTGGTATCTAGCTCCTCAATATAGCAGTCGAGTTCGGCTCCGCCCATTCCGTTATCAGATAGCTGGCTATCGATAACGCGTACGGAGCAAAGCGGTGTCGGAAGACCGCAAGCCGCTCCGTGTCGAGCCTCTATCCTCGGCTTTTTCTAATCCGCAAGTAGATGATGAATTTCCTCTTGACAACATGCATTGCAGCAGGAGGTGCGTTAGAATGCGCCAAGTTATCACAAGATTAGATAAAGAAAAGGTGAAGCATGTCGAAGCAGACCAAGACGCTCAAGCAGCTGAAGAAGGCGGGCAATCTCGCAAACCGCGCATTCCACAAGAACGGCCCCAAGAGCTACAAGAAGGGCCAGGGCGCGCTGCTCAAGGTCCTCCACGTGCACAACGGCGAGATGACCTCGCGCGAGCTCGTGGACGTGCTCGGCTACAGCCGCGGGCAGCTCAAGGACGTGGTCCGCAAGGCACAGCGCAACGAGTACGTCACGATTACCGACCACGAGGACAAGCGCACCTACACGGTGAAGATCACCGAGCAGGGCGACAAGATTGCCGAGAAGCGCTGCGCCGCACACGAAAAGACCGCCGCAGCCATCCTGTCTTCCCTGAGCGACGAGGAGATCGACCAGCTCAACGCCCTGACCGAGAAGGTCATCGTGAGCTGCAAGGACCTCGGCGCCCACGGCAAGCGCAAGAAGTCCCACAAGAAG
>CACZQA010000061.1 GCA_902783175.1 uncultured Coriobacteriaceae bacterium | reverse complement strand
GGCGATCAGGCTGCGCGGGACGGGCTGGGCGCCGATGTGCATGAGGCGCCACTGGTCGAGCTTGTAGTCCTCGAGCCTGATCGTGCCCTCCTCGAGCGCGAGAAGGATGTCTTGCACCCACGGCACGAGCAGCCACACGATCGTGCACTGCTCGGTGCTGACGGTGTCGAAGATGCTCTTGGGCGTCAGGCCGCGCAGGAGCACGGCCTTCGACCCGCTGATGAGGCTGCCGAACCAGTGCATCTTGGCGCCGGTGTGGTAGAGCGGCGGGATGCACAGAAAGACGTCGTCGCGCGTCTGGCCGTGGTGCTTCTGCTCCATCTCTGCCGCCTGCGTGAGGCTGCGGTGATGATGCAGGATGGCCTTGGGAAAG
The DNA here is from genome assembly GCA_902783175.1 of uncultured Coriobacteriaceae bacterium. Classification (GTDB taxonomy): domain Bacteria; phylum Actinomycetota; class Coriobacteriia; order Coriobacteriales; family QAMH01; genus CACZQA01. The sequence goes on along the minus strand of CACZQA010000061.1, from coordinate 2,156 downwards.
CCCGTCGTGCCGCTCGAGAAGTAGATGGCGGCGTCCTCGTCTTCCGAAAGCGGAATCATGGGGTCCGAACTCGAGCAGTTGGCGGTGAGCTCGCGGTAGTTCTCCGCGAAGGTCGGGCAGTCCTCACCCACGTAGAACAGCAGGCGATGCGCCTGGATGGACGGGACGATCTCCTCGACGCGCCCGGTGAACTGCGGGCCGAAGACGAGGATGTCGACGTCGGCCTGGTTCACGCAGTACTCGATCTCGGCCGAGGTGTAGCGGAAGTTGAGCGGCACGACCGTGGCGCCGCTTTTAAGGATGCCGAAGTAGATGGGCAGCCACTCGAGGCAGTTCATGAGCAGGATGGCGACCTTGTCGCCCTTCTTGACGCCACGCGAGATGAGCAGGTTGGCAAAACGGTTGCTCTTCTCGTCGAAGACGCGCCAAGTGATCTCGCGCCGGTAGGCCTCGGTCTCGGTGCTCTCGATGAGGTCGTAGTCGCGCCAGGTGACGTGCTTGGGCTCGCGGACCTCCGGGTTGACTTCGACGAGGGCTACCTCGTTGCCGTATGCAGCTGCATTGCGGCGCAGAAAATCGACAATAGGCACGTTGCAGATCCTTCTTATCCGAGACGGTTCGATGCTAATGCCGCCACCGTGCAGACAGCATTGCACAGATGATACCGCAGCCGCAACGCAGTGGGGCACTCATTACGCGAGTGCCCCACACGTGAAGGTAATCTTTTTCGCCCGAGCGGCGTGCCTTACGGACGAACCGCCATGTACACGCTCCTGCTGCTCAAGCTCCCGTATCTGACCACGGCGCCCGTGTACGGCGCATGGATGTAGGTGCCGCCGCCCACGTAGATGCCGACGTGCTCGCCGCCGCGGAAGAAGACGAGGTCGCCCGGCTGCAGGGCGCTGACGGCTATGCGCGTGCCGCAGCCCATCTGGTCCCAGGTGGTCCTGCCGACGTCGATGCCGATCTTGCGGTAGCAGTACTGGACGAGGCCGGAGCAGTCGAAGCCAGCAGGCGTGTCGCCGCCCCACACGTACGGGACGCCGAGGTACTGCTCTGCGATGCCCACGACCGATCCATGGGCACCGGAGGTGCTCGTGGAGCCCTGCTCGGCACTCGAGCTCGAGGAGCTGGAGCTACTCGAGCTGCCGGAGCTCGAAGAAGACCCCGAACCGGCATTCGAGCTGGAGCCCGACTGCGACGAGGACGCGCTGGAGGAATGGGAGCCGCCCTGTGCGGCGGTCGCGTTGCTGACCGTGCGCGTGACCGCGTTGTCGTCGTCGAAACCGCCCCTACCGGAAGCAGGCTGGGATTCCTGGATTTGCTCGGCACGCTCGGATACCGCCTGCAGGGTGTTGCGGTCGAGGTTTTCCACGAGCGTCTGGGCGGCGTTCACGGACGTGTCGATGGTCTGGGTGCGTTGTTGCTGCTGATCTTTGAGGCTTTCCTGCTCGCTCAGCTTCTGGTTGAGGGCGTTTTGCTGGTCGGTGAGCTGCTGCTGCAGCGTGTTCACCGCCTCGATGGCGCTCGCCCTGTTGTGCGCGACGCGGTCGAGCATGCTCAGACGGGAGCTGAAGTCATCGAAGCTCGTCGAGCCGAGCAGTACCTCGAGGTACGAGACGCTGCCGTTACGGTACGTCTCCGAGACCGTCGCGGTAAGCGCTTTCTTGGCAGATTCGAGGTCTTGCTGGGTGCTCTCGAGAAGCTGCTGCGTCTCGTCGATCTGCTGCTTGGTCGTGGCGATCTGGTCGTCGATGGAGCCGAGGTCGAGAGCTGCCGATTCGGTCTGGCTGGACAGCTCGGCAAGGCGCTGCGCCGCCTGCTCGATAGAGACGTTCGACGAGTCCTTGAGCTGGGCAGGAGTAGCCTGCGCCACGTTCACGGGCAAGCATGCCGCCGTGAGAGCGACCGTCGCGACACCTGCGACGACCGCGTTCGTAATCTTTCTCTGTAGAGAGTTAGCCCCTAGCATGAAGCCCCCATCTGCTGCATTGTGTTCGTGTTCGGAGAGCTACGCGAAATATGTAGATTGTGTAGTTGCGATTGTAGTTCGACGGGGATGAATTGTACAGGGTAATTTCAGCTGCCGGCGCGCACGTCCGGACCGTGGAGCTGCGGGGCGGCAGATCTCAAATTAAAGCGCTGCGAACTGCAGC
>CACZQA010000060.1 GCA_902783175.1 uncultured Coriobacteriaceae bacterium | reverse complement strand
CGACGATGTCACGGACAAAGTCTCCCTGCAGTGGTATACCGCCCCGACGGCAGATGCCGACGAGTCGACGTGGACGTCCATCCCGGGCGCAACTACCGCGACGCTCGAGGTTCCTTCTGGCGCGGCAGGTTCCTATCTCATGGTCAAGGCGACGAGCGGCTCCTCTTCTGTCTCCAAATCCGATGGCCGCAAGGTCATCGCCGCCGACTCGCTCCAGGCAGCGGCGCTCAAGCTCGCCGATTGGCGCTTCACGCCGAAGTTCGGCTCCGACACGAACGCAAACGAATGCGCGGAGGCGTATCTGGCCCAGCTTGGGTTCTCGGGCATCAAGGTGAAGACGACGTCCGCGTCTCTTAAGGGCGCGGCAGGACGCACCGGGACGACCGGCGGAATCGAAACCGGAGATGCGAATAACGGCGCCATCACGTACTTCTTCGACGACCCGAGCACCAAGACCGGCTACACGAGCTATTCGACGTTGCGCCAGCTTGACGTCACGTTCGAGCTCGAGCGCGACGGCGCGACGCAGACGGCGACGCTTTCCCATGTCCCGCAGCTCCCCTGGGACCTCGACAAGGTCGACGCGCTGCTCGCCGGCATGCAGGACAAGGTCTCGGTCGGCTACGCGAGCGGCGACGACAAGGACTCTGTCACGCAGAACCTGACGTTGCCCTATCAGGTAAAGGTTGGAAGCGGCTACTATGCGACCACGTTCCCGGTCACGTGGACCAGCTCTAATGAGGCGGTCACAGTCTCGGGATACGGTTGGGACGACTACTCCGGAAAGGTGGCACGTTCGGCTGCCGATACCCCGGTCACCTTGACGGCGCGCATCAGCGCGAAGAACCTCGACTCGAGCGACGACTCCCTGCAGAGCCGCTCTTGTGATGTTGCCTTCCCCCTCACGGTCAAAGGCGACCCCGAGAAGGTTGCCCAGGAGAAGGAGAAGCTGGCGACGGAGCTCGACGCCGCCTTCACAAAAGAGAAGCTTTCGTACTCTTCGAGTGGCGCGCCGGTGGGAGACGGCGCCCTGACTGATGACGTGCAGCTCCCGCGTACGCGCGACTTGGGCATCGACGGGAAGTACTACAAGGTCACCTACGCTGCCAGCAACGATTCCGCCGTCATCAACGGCTACCGGGCGAATATCTACCGCCCTGCCGTTGGGGCACAGGAGGGGTCGACCGATATCACCTGCACCATCACTTCGAAAGACACGCCCGAGATAACGGCGAGCAAGACCCTGAGCTTTGCCATCGAGCCGCTCGACAAGGCCGACATCGACCGCGAGGCGGCACTCATGGACGCCGCCGTCGCCGGGTACTGGAACGGCATCTCGAACGGGCAGGACTCCACGGACGTGACAGGCAGCCTCCATGCGTTCCAGAAGGCGACGCTTGGAGCGGACGGCAGTGTCGTCTGGAGCTACGACAGCTCCAGCGCCTCGGCTGCCGGCGACGGCATCGTTCCCGCGACGATCCCCGGCGCAGACGATATGGGCGTGCTCGGCTGGAACAAGTTCCGTTCCAGCAAGCCCGACATCATCAAGCACGAGAACCTCGTGTTTCAGGGCAAGCCCGAGTTCAATACCAAGGTGACGGTTGACTCGTATCTGAGGTCTGAGAAGTACGGCCGCTATGCCGAACGCTACCCCGACGATGCGACCTTCAAGAAACTCGCGGGCACGGCAGTTTCCGCGACGTTCACCGTCATGGGGACGACGGGCAAAGACGCTCCCACGGTGACCGCGACCGCCTCGCTCGTGGGCATCGACACGACAGGCGCCCCCGAGACCTGGTCTTCGGTCCGCTCCTACTCGCTTGCCCCGGGCTCCACGGCAGCTGACGCCACGAAAGAGCTGCTCACGGCATCCGGGCTTTCGGCAGACTACGCGAACGACGCGCAGGGATTCGTCCTGAACTCGGTTACCTCGCCCAACGGCGGGCGCACGCTCGGCGCGGACGCGCTGACGGGCAAGCGTTGGCAGCTGTTCGTCAACGGGGAGGCATCCGACAGGTCGGCCGACCAGGTCACGCTCGAGCAAGGCGACAGCATCGAATGGGCATACGTTGCAGACGGCGAGTCCGCCCCGAGCGCGACGCTCGAGGTCAGCTGCGCGATATACGGCCCGGATGCATCCGGTACGAGTGCCGCGTGGGCGGCCCAGACGACGATATCCGTGGCGCAGGGCAGCACTGCCGCCGACGTGACCAAGGCGCTCATCTCGAAGTCCGGGCTGAACGCAGACTACACGGATACCGCATACGGCTTCTACCTGAGCAGCATCACGTCTCCCTTTGACGGCAGCAAGCTCGGCTGGGACGAGAGTACTGGCAAGTTCTGGCAGCTGTTCGTGAACGGCAAGGCGGCCAACAAGATGGCCGATCAGATCGTTCTGAAGGCTGGCGACGCAGTTTCCTGGTCGTACTCGAAAGACGGTGAGGGCGTGCCGAGCGTCGACCCGGTCGTCGATCCCGCCACGGACCTGCCGGACTACCAGGCACAGTGGCCGCAGTTCGGCATGGGCAAGAAGGACGGCGCGGTCGTGACTTCGCAGGACGGGGCGCTGACGCCGACGGACGCGGCGAGCGCTGCCTGGACGTTCGACCCGCTTTCTGCCGGCTCCACTGGCTCGATGGCGACAGAGGGCGTCTCCGATCCTCTCATCGTCAACGGCGATATCTACCTCATCGCAGGCAGCAAGATTTACAAGGTCGATACCGAGACGGGCAAGGAGAAGCTCTCGAAGCCGACGGGCCTTTCGCCTGCCTTCTACTTCTGCCGTCCCGTCTACGCCAACGGCATGATCTTTGCCGCGGCAAACGACGGCCGGATCGCGGCCTTCAACGCGAACACGCTTGATTTGGTGTGGTGCACCGATGCCCTGCCCAAGAACGAGGCGGGCCAGTACCAGTCTCTCTCGTCGCTGAGCATCGTGGGCGATCGCCTGATCGCCTGCTTTACGGTCGTGGGCGCTGCCAACGTGAGCAAGGCGGGGACGATGGTCTGTGTGGACGCGACACCGCAGCGCAGCGGCTCTTCCAAACAGCCCGTCTGGACGACGACGGAAACTGCGGGAGAGGGGGAGTCGAGCGGGTACTACTGGGCAGCTGGTGCCCCGAGCGGCGGCGATCTGCTGATTGCCGACGACACGGGCAACGTGAAGCTCATCGATTCCGAGACGGGCGCTGTGAAGACGCAGCTGCCGATCGGCACTCCCTCGCACAGCGGCGTCGTCGCGCTGTCCGACGTTGACGACTCGGGCAACGGAACCTATCTCGCCGTCTCGCGCGACGATGGCACGCTCCACAAGGTCTGCAGGCAGCAAGACAGCCTCTCCGAGACGGGAAGCGTCTCGTTTGCGACGACCTCGACGTCCACGCCCGCCGTCTACGATGGCAAGGCATACGTGTGCGGCATGGATGCCGATGGTTACGGCACCCTCTCCGTTGTCGACCTGTCCACGATGACAGTTCTCAAAACCGTCCGGGGCGGCAAGGGCGCGGCGCAGAGCTCACCGCTGGTCTCGGCGCAGGCAGACGGCGTCTACGCCTATTTCACCTGCAATAACGAGACGGGCGGGGTCTACGCGTACAAGCTCGGCGACGACCAGGCGTATCAGATCTTCACGCCGGATGCCGACAATCAGAATTACTGCACGGCGTCTCTCATCTCCGATGCGAGCGGAAACCTCTACTATGCAAACGACGCGCGCAAGCTGATGAAGCTGAACGCGCAGCCGGGCGCGACGCTGTCGTTCGATACGAGAGGCGGCGAATCTCTCGCGCCGGTCAAGGTGGCGCGCGGTCACGTGCTCTCGAGCGTCCCGCAGCCGACGCGCGCGGGCTACACCTTTGGCGGATGGTATCTCGACGAGGCGTGCTCGCAGCCCTGGGATGCTTCCGGTCCCGTCGAAGGCCCGCTCACGCTGTATGCCAAGTGGTCCGCCGATTCCCAGAACGGTGTCGCGGAGAAAGACGGCAACGCGTCGACTGGTGGCGCATCTCCCATGTCCATCAGCGGGTCGGGTTCTGCGGCGGAGATGTTCATCTCGCAGGCGGCACAGGAATCTGCGGGTCAGGACTCGCAGGCGACAGGCGCCGTTGCCTCCGCGCAGCCCGCAGCCGATTCCAAGAAGGCAGCAGACGATAACAAGCAAGCCGCGCTTCCCATCTGGCCCCTCGTCGGCATGGCGGCAGCGGCCGTGGTCCTCGTCCTCGTCGTCTTGTACTACCTGAAGAGCAGGAAGGAACACTAGCATGTCCGAAGAGTTCACCAAGCAAGACGATCGGGCGGCAAATACCGCAGCGGGTGGCAATACCCCCGATGCTCCCAATGCAAAGCCGAAGCGGCATCGTGGTGTGCTGACGGCAGTCATCGTGGTTCTCGCACTTGCGGTTATCGCGTTTTGCGCGTGGTCGATGTCCCAGTACGTCCAGGGAAACGACCCTATTGCGATGATTTCCGGCAAGCCCGCTGCCGTCGAGGCATCGTCGTCGGACGCCGAATCCGACCAGCAGACGGCAGATGAGACAGCAGCGTCCGAAGAGGGGACGCAGGAGGCCCAGCAATCGGATGACAGCTCCACCGCTTCGGCGGGTGCTGCTGCGGACACGGCGAAGTCGCAGGGGGCAGCCAGCGCCCCTGCCGCCAGCAACGGCAGCTCTGCGGGGGCAAAGGCCAAGGGCAACAAGATTTCCGTCTCCATCACGGTAGACGGCAGTGCGGGCGGTGCGGGCTCTGCGTCTGCGACGATCACGCTTCCCAAGGGGTCGACTCCCTATGACGCCCTTGTCGCGACGGGGATGAGCGTGAATGCTCGTCCGACGTCCTTTGGCACGTACGTCGCCGCCATCAACGGCTTGGCGGAAAAGGAACACGGAGCAACGAGCGGATGGCTCTACAGCGTGAACGGGGTCGAGCCGAACAAGGCGTGCGATGCCGTGACGCTTTCCGATGGCGACACCGTGAACTGGCACTACACCGCAGGGTAACCAAGGCGAGATGACGTTTTCCCCTGACGGACAAGAAATGCCGAGCAGCCTGCACCCTGGGGTGCAGGCTGCCTTCTACCTGGCTGTCTGCGTGCTGACGATGTCGGCGTTCCACCCTGTCCTCATCGCGATTTCCTTTGTCGCGGGGGGTGCGTGCAGCATGCTGCAGCGTGGCGTGCGCGAGACGTTCTCGTCCTTTGCGTGGCAGCTCCCCCTCGTGCTGCTGATCTGCGCCGCGAACCCCTTGTTCTCGGCGTCGGGCTCGACCGAGCTGTTTCGCGTGGGAGTCGTCGTGGTCTATGCGGAAAGCCTTGCCTACGGGGCATGCATGGGGCTGCTCTTCGTGTCCACGCTCCTGTGGCTCGGCTGCGCCTTCAGGATCCTCACGTTTGACAAGATCATGGAATTGACGGGAAACGCGGTGCCGACCGTGACGCTGATGCTCTCCATGACGGGTCGGCTCGTGCCCGAGCTGGTGCGGCGCGGCAAGGCGGTCTCGGATGTTCAGGAGGCGTGCACTGCGGCGCATGCCGACGCGGGGAGGAAAAACCGCTTGAAGCGCACACGGCTCATGTCTGTTCTCGTGGGGTGGAGTCTCGAGGACTCGCTCGAGACGTCCGATACGATGCGCGCACGGGGATGGTCGAGGTACCGCAAGCGCAGCGTGTACCGGCGCCGTGCGTTCAGGCGCCGTGACGCCGTGGCGCTTTGTGCCGTTGCCGCGCTCGCCGTCTTGGACGTGGTCATCGCCGTGCAGACGGTCTCGTCGTTTTCGTTTTACCCGAAGACGACCCCGCTCGCTTTCGACCCGCGCTACATCCTGTACGCGTTGCTGTTCGCGTTGCCGTCACTCGTCACGTTATGGGAGGCATGGAAATGGAGATAGACGAGCGGGCCTGGGCCCTCGAGCTTGCGGACTTCGGCTTTGCCTATCCCGAGAGCGCGCCCGTGCTCTCCCATCTCGATTGGGAGGTGGCACAGGGGTCGTTCACGCTGCTCGTCGGTTCGACGGGAAGCGGAAAGACGACGCTGCTGCGCTGCGCGAAGCCCGAGATATCGCCCGCGGGCACCAGGAGCGGCATGCTGCGGGTATTTGGGCACGAGCCCGAGCGGGCGAGCGGCTACGACGCGACGCTCGAAGTCGGCTATGTCTCTCAGCATCCCGGCAACCAGCTCGTGTGCGACACGGTCTGGCATGAGCTCGCGTTTGGGCTCGAGAATCTGGGGCTTGCGCCTGAGGAGATGAGCCGGCGCGTTGCGGAGGTCGCGCACTTCTTCGGCATCGAGCCGTGGATTGCGCAGAAGACCGCGGAGCTCTCGGGTGGCCAGGCGCAGATCGTCAACCTCGCTGCGGCGCTTGCCATGCGACCTCGGCTGCTGCTGTTGGACGAACCCACGGCCCAGCTCGACCCCGTCGCGTCTAAGAATTTCGCGCACGCGCTCTTCCGCATCAACAGAGAACTCGGCATGACCGTGGTGATTGCCACGCACGAGCCCGAGGTCATGGCCAGCTACGCGACCGATGCCGTACGGCTCGGCCCCGAGGGGCTCGCGCCGTGCTCCCTCGAAGAGTTCGAGGGCACGGCTGCAGAATGGCCGCAGGTCCGCGACCGCGCGAGCGCGTGGCTCGACTGTCAGCGGGCGAACCGGCGGGGCGGCGATGACGCCTCCCTTCATGCGGAGCGCGCCTGCGAGCCCGCGATAACCCTGGACGATGCCTTCATGCGCTACACGCGCGAGAGCAGGTGGATCCTCTCTGGTTTCGACGCCACGTTTGCGACGGGGCGCATCCACGCCATCGTCGGCGGGAACGGCTGCGGAAAGTCCACGCTCCTGCGCGTCATAGCCGGCGTGTTCAAGCTCGAACGCGGCAAGCTCGTCAGCCCGCAGCGCTCGTCGCAGGTGCTCTTGCCGCAGGACCCCAAGGCACTCTTCGTCTGCGATTCCGTGCAGGAAGAGCTCGCGGAGTGGCAGCCGGGATGTGGCTACACGCAAGCCGATATCGACAGGCTGCTCGTGGAGTTCGGGCTTTCGGGCATGGGGCAGCGTCATCCCTACGACCTCTCGGGCGGGCAGCAGCAGCTGCTCGCGTTTGCGAAGGTCCTGTTGACGAAGCCGCGCCTTCTGCTGTTGGACGAGCCGTCGAAGGGGCTTGATGCCCGGGCGAAGGCAGAAGTTGCCTCGAAGCTGCGCGCGTGTGCGGATGACGGCGCGACGGTCGTCATGACCACGCACGACCTGCCCTTTGCCGCGCTGGTCGCAGATACCACGTACATGATGTTCGACGGTGCCTGCGCCTGCGCGCAGCCGACGGGGGAGTTCTTCGAGGGAAACCTGTTCTACCGACCGGTGCCAGACAGCTTCTCTCGCCTGCTCGCCGCATGGAGCGCGCAGGAAGACGGGCGGGCGTGATGGAGCGAGTTTT
>CACZQA010000059.1 GCA_902783175.1 uncultured Coriobacteriaceae bacterium | reverse complement strand
GCGATTCCACGTTTTGTACAACCAAGATGCAATCTGTTACTCATATAATCATCGGGTATGTTCGATGGCCGAGAAGGATGCTGCGTGACTGACGAGAGAAGAACAGACGACGAGACGAAACGCGTTTCCCGCGAGGAGCGCCATCGTGCCAGCTCACATGGGCGGGAGTCTCTCGATCACGTGCACGTCTACGACCCGTATGCCGACAGGTTTCACGAGGAGGACCTCGGCGACGAGTATTACGAGCAGCTCACGCACACGAAGCAAAATCCCGTCTCGCGCATCGTCAACCAGTGGGTCGACCGTCTCGTGGGCGGGGTCGAGGACCGCAGCTTCGCCGACCAGGAGGCACAGTACGCTGCGCACCGTACCAAGCGCGACTACGTGTGGAACACGATCGGCGTCGGTCTGTGGGGCATGGTGTTCCCGATTCTCACGATCATCGTCACGCAGCTCGTCGGCGCGGAGCAGGCGGGCCTGTTCTCCTTGGCGTTCGTCACGGGCACGCTGCTCATGTTCATCGCCAACTACGGCGTGCGCACGTTTCAGGTTTCCGATATCGACGAGGACTACTCGTTTGCCGACTACCAGATAAACCGCATCCTGACCTGCATCATCATGCTCGTGGTCGGGTTCGCGTACTGCATGATCCGCGGGTATGCGGGGGACATGTTCGTCATCAGCATGGGAATCTACGTCTACCGCATGATCGACGGCCTGGCCGACGTGTACGAGGGGCGTTTGCAGCAGGCTGACAAGATGTACCTCGCGGGCATCTCGCAGGCGTTTCGCTCGGCGCTGGTGTTCGTCGTGTTCACGGTGGTGCTCGTCCTCACGCGCAGCCTCGTCGCCTCGTGCATCCTCATGGCGGTTGCCGCGGTGTTCTCGTTCATTGTCTTGACGCTGCCGCTTGCCTACATGGAGACGCCGCGCTCGCGCCGGGGGAGTCTGAAAAACGTCAACAAGCTGCTCAAGCTGTGCTTTCCGCTGTTCTTCGCGCTGTTTTTCTACAACCTGATCGACAACATGCCCAAGTTCCTCATGGAAGGCGCGCTCGCGTACGAGAACCAGCTGTACTTCAACGCCATCTACTTCCCGGCGCACAGCATCCTGCTGATCATCGGCATGGTGTACAAGCCGCTTCTGCTCCGCCTGTCCGAGGCATGGGACGACCCCGCCAAGCACAAGCAGTTCCTCGCGATTATCGGCGCCGTGATGGGTGCCGATGTGGCGGCGACGCTCGTCATGATGCTGCTGATGGGGTGGATCGGCATCCCAATTATGTCAGTGCTTTACGGAATTGACTTCGAGCAGTTCAGGTACCTGGTCTACATTATGATCATGGCCGGCGGGCTCACCGCGGCCATCGAGTTTCTATACCAGGTCATCACCGTGCAGCGCCGTCAGAGCACTATCGTCAAGCTCTATCTGGCGACATTCGTGTTCTCGATTGCCGCGACGCTCATCTTGGTGCACACGATCGGGCTCATGGGGGCGGTACTCGCGTATTTGCTCGAGATGCTGCTCCTCGTCGTGCTCCTCATCCTGCAGTTCGCAAACATCAAGCGTTCTCCGGGGCGCGCCATCGAGGGCGTCGGCCAAAGCTGGTACTAGCGCCCGTCATGGGGGGCGGGTGCGAGCAAGCTGGGGTGTGCGCGGGAGGGTGCTGGGGTGTCCCTTTGGACCAAAATGACACGATACCCACGGCCCCTCGTGCCATCGGTATGCCGCGTTCGTGGTCGTGACAGATCGGTGAGGTATTGGCCATATACGTGACAAACCGGCGAGGTATTGACCATATTTGGTCAGAGCCTAACCGGTCTGTCACGTAGATGGCCAGAGCCTTACCGGTTTGTCACGAGGATGGAATCTGGGGTGTCCTTTCATGCAGGAATGACACGATACCCACGGCCCCTCGTGCCAAAAAAAACGCCCGAGTCGAATGAACGACCCGGGCGTCTTGCGTTCGGAACTGTGCGGGGCTGTCGAGCTACTCGTTCTTCTTCTCGACTTCGGCCTGCACGTCTTCGCCGGTTTTGGAAATCCAGGTATGCTCGGCGGTCGTCTCTTCGGTGGAGAGCTCGTCGGCAGCGATGTCCTCCTCGGGCAGCGGGGCGTCCTTGCCGGGAAAGAACTCGATGCCCCTCTTGCGACGGAGCATGTACTCGGCAGTTGCGGTGAACAGCGCGTCGGAGCTGGAGTTGAGCGCGGTCTCGCAGGAGTCCTGGATGACGCCGATGATCAAGCCGACGGCCACGACCTGCATCGCGATGTCGTTGCCGATGCCGAACAGCGAGCAGGCGAGCGGGATGAGCAGCAGCGACCCGCCGGCGACGCCGGATGCGCCGCATGCGCCGATGGCTGCGAGGACCGACAGGATAACCGCCGTCGGGAAGTCGACGCTGATGCCCAGCAGGTGGCACGTCGCCATGGTCATGACGGAGATGGTCACGGCAGCGCCGGCCATGTTGATGGTCGCACCGAGCGGGATGGAGACGGAGTAGTTGTCGCGGTTCAGGCCCAGGTCATGGCAGAGCTTCATGTTGACCGGGATGTTAGCGGCGGAGCTGCGGGTGAAGAACGCCGTGATGCCCGAATCTTTCAGGCAACGCAGAACCAGCGGGTAGGGGTTGCGGCGGATGCACACCCAGACGATGATCGGGTTGATGACCAGCGCGATGAAGAACATGACGCAGACGAGCAGCAGGATGAGCGCACCGTAGGTGGTGAAGATCTCGAGGCCGCTCGTGGAGACCGCGGTG
>CACZQA010000058.1 GCA_902783175.1 uncultured Coriobacteriaceae bacterium | reverse complement strand
TTTTCCGTCAACGAATACGACAAGCGCATCAACGCGGGCAAGATGTCCATCATGGGCGAGACGCACTTCACCAAGCGCGACCACATGCGCTACCGCTTCATGATGCAGCTGTTCGGCTTGCGCCTCGACAAGAAGAAGTGGGAGCGCGACTTTGGCTCTTCCGTCGCTGCGAGCCTGCCCGTGGAGTACGCCTTCTTCAAGGCAGTGGGCGCCTTCGACCACGAGGACGCCGACGAGATCACGCTCTCGCGCAAGGGCAAGTACCTGCTCGTCGCGATGATGCGCCAGTTCTTCGTCTCGGTGAACACGGTCCGCGACAAGGCCCGCTCGGTTCTGCCCGAGGCAGAGCGCGAGCTGCTCTTTGGCGCCGGCGTGCCCTGCGCGGCAAGCCAGCGCGCGCAGAGCCTGGCAGAGAGCCTGTCCGCCTAGCTCTCGCCCCAGAGTTCCCCGGCATACTCGCGTGTCTCGCTGACCAGCTCCGGCGGGTCGAGCGGCAGCGCCTTGCCAAAGAGCCCGACGATGTGCTTGGGAAGCCACATCCCCGAAAGCCACGGCACGCTCGCGTCGTAGGAGCCGTCATCGTAGCGCTTCACGACCTTTATCTCCGGCCAGGGCGGCAGCTGCGTGCCCGCCACGAAGTGCACGTGCGCCCGCGAGGCGTCGCGCAGCAGCAGCTCGGCGCCCTCGGGCATGTCCTCACGCGGCTCGAAGATCTCGTCGAGGATCTCGACCGACTTGATGCGGTCTGCCCTGAACGTGCGCCAGCCACGCGCCTCGAGGCTGTAGGCGTGCAGGTAGCGGTGGTCGTCGTCCGAGCTGATCGTGTAGGGCTCGATCACGCGCGGCTGGGCCTTGACGGCGCCGTCGCGCTGGTACTCGATGCGCACGAGGTGGTGCTCCTCGCTTTCGCACGCGCTTGCCAGCTGGACCATGATCGCACCGTTCTCGCCGTGGTTGACCGTGCGGAAGTGCGGCAGCGCCTCCTCGGCGGAGTTGCTCAGGAACCCCTTGCTCTGCGTGAGCTTGCGGGCAAGCTCGCTGTCTGCGGCGATGCCCTGCGAGGCGAGCGCGTCGAGCAGCAGGGCGGTCTCGTTTTTGGTGAGGCGCAGCAGCCGGCTCGTGCCGTCTTTGACGAGCGATGCGTACGACTCGTTCAAGTCCAGCCGGATCGAGACGGAGTCGTAGCAGTACACGAGCGTGTCGAGCGCGTTCCACACGGTTTCCTCGCTCGTGCCCAGCAGCTTGGCGAGCTGGGGGATGGACACGGTGTTCTCGCGTTCGAGCAGCGCGAATACGGCCAGCAGGAGCTTCTTGTCGTTCATTGCCAGCTCCTCTCGCTGTCAAAGGCGGTAAGCGCCGCGTACAGGCCTTTGCGGTAGGCGTCGACGGCCTCCTGCGGCGCGATCGGCTCGATGCCCGGGCCGTTCTCGACGCACCACTGCGCGAGCGCGTTGAGGTCGTTTGCCCTCACGTGCCAGGTCACCGTCTCGTCGTCGTTATACGAGAGCGTCCCCTGATGCAGGCACAGGCGCGGCGCCCGCCAGGCGGAATCCTCGTCGAAGCGGACCTCGACTTCGGTCGCCTCGTCGCCAAACTGGAAGGGCAGCCCGTAGTACTGCGAGGCGTCAAAGACGCGCTCGTCAAAGTCGGGCACGGCGGGACGCGCGGGGTTGACGCTGACGTGGCTCATGCGGTCGAGCCTGAAGATGCGGTCGTCGCCTGTGCTGGGGTCGAAGGCCACGATGTAGCAGTTCTTGTTGAGGAGAAAGCAGCCGAAGGGCTGCACGTCGCGCCTGCTTTCCTGCCCGCGCGAGTTGACGTAGTCGAAGCGCAGGTTCTTGCGCGTGTCGATGGACTTGCGCACCTTGTTGAAGCCCGCGCTCGGCTTTTCCTGCCCCGCTGCGGGCTTGTCCATGCCCGGAAGCAGGTCGGGCACGTCGAGCTCGTCGCCGATCTTGACCAAGATCATGCGGAGCTCGCTTTTGAGGGGGTAGTTGTCGTCGTCGAGGAGCGCGCCGCACAGCAGCCTGAGCAGGCTCGCCTCCTCCTGCGTGAGGTCGACCGGCGCGGCAAAGCTCGCCTCGTCGTCGATCGAGTACCTGCTGTCCTCGTCTACCTTGAAGAACAGGCCGTAGTCCTGCAGGGTCTTCTTGTCGCGCTCGAACCGGCGTCGGACCTTGTCGTCGAAGCGCTGGGCCGCGGCCTTGTCGGTGCCTTCGTAGGCGCCGTATTCGGCATGCAGTGCGGTGCGGATTGTTGCAAAGTCGACGGGCGCATGCTCTTTCACGTACAGTGCGAGTTTTATAAGGCGCTCGCCGTCGCTTATGGGAACGTCAGACGGGGCATCGCCCACTAGGTGAGATTCCATTCACTCCTCCGAGAATTTGCTGGGCCAGGCAAAGGGCCCGTTGTTTTTCTGCGATGATTATACGCACCGATGCCCGGGCGTTGCATCATGAGCGTAATATGCGAGAAGATTACGCCCGCCCGAGCTGCCCCAAGACAATCGACGGCGTCGCCCGTGAAATGCGATTTCGAAAGGAACCTGCCCATGATTGAACGCTATACCCGCCCTCAGATGGGACATATCTGGTCGCTGGAGAACAAGTTCGAGGTGTGGAAGGAAATCGAGGTGCTCGCCTGCGAGGCGCAGGCAGAGCTCGGGCGCATCGGCATCACGAAGGAAGAGGCGGCGTGGATCCGCGCGCA
>CACZQA010000057.1 GCA_902783175.1 uncultured Coriobacteriaceae bacterium | reverse complement strand
GCCACGGCTGAGTTCGGCACCGCGTTCCCGCCCGAGAAGCGCGGCATGGCGCTTGGCCTGGTCGGCGGCATCTACGGCGTGGCCTCAATACTCGGATCGACGGCGGGGAGCTTTATCCTCGACGTCGCCGGCTCGACCAACTGGCAGTTCATCTTCTACGTGAACATTCCAATCTGCCTGTTCATCCTGGTCGCGGGCCTGTTCAAGATTCCCAACACCAAAGAAGACGAGGTCAAGCCCATCGACGGACTGGGCACCGCAGTGCTCACGGTCATGGTGCTCTCGCTCATGTACGGCCTGAAGAACATCGATTTCTTCGAGCTGTCCACTTCGATCACGTCGACGGACGTCTATCCGTTCCTCCTCGCGTTTCTCGTGCTGGTTCCGGTCTTCATCGCGGCCGAGCATCGCGCGGCAGACCCGATCATGAACCTCGCATATTTCAAGGACCGCGACATCGTCATCACGCTCCTGTGCTCGATCACCACGGGCATCATCATGATGGGCACGCTGTTCGCGCCGCAGTTCTGCGAGAACGCCATGATGATGCGCTCGGGCTCCGGCGGCTACTTCCTCATCATCCTCGGCGTGTTCACAGGCTTTGGCGCACCGCTTTCGGGCAAGCTCATCGACAAGATCGGCGTCAAGCCCATCTTGGCCTTCGGGTTTCTGGTGTCGGTCGCGGGCTCGCTGTTCA
Organism: uncultured Coriobacteriaceae bacterium; assembly: GCA_902783175.1. Classification (GTDB taxonomy): domain Bacteria; phylum Actinomycetota; class Coriobacteriia; order Coriobacteriales; family QAMH01; genus CACZQA01. The sequence continues at coordinate 7,632 of CACZQA010000057.1, read as the reverse complement.
TGGCGTTCGTGACCTGCGAGTATCCGACGCTTCTCAACGTGTGCATCAGCATGGCGTTAAGCGGCCTGGGCATCGGGTTCATCATGGGCACGCCGCTCAACTACATGATGCTCGCAAAGACCGACGAGTCTGAGTCCAACTCCGCGCTGGCGACGCTTTCGCTCGTGCGCTCGATTGGGACGGCCATCGCCCCGGCCATCATGGTCGCGTTCATCGCCCACGCGGGTCTTGCCATGCAGGACAACATCATGGAGGTCCTGCCCACCGAGGTGACCATCAGCGAGCTGCCCTACGCCGAGGAACTCGACCAGCGCGTGGCCGACATGAAGGCCGACGAGGACACGGCCGACATGCTCGACGGCGTGGACATCCCCAAGATGTCGTCGTACACGCACATCGAGATGGACATGAGCGACACCGACTCAAAGTACGACGTGACGGTCTCGGACGAGATGAAGCAGCGGCTCCAGGACTCCGACGTCACGACCATCGTCGCCACGGTCAAGGACATGTCGACCGAGATCTACGACCAGATCAAGCCGCAGCTCGAGGCCGAGGCGCTGCAGGGCATCGACACGGGTCTGGACAAGATGAACGAGGGACTGGGCAAGCTCGACGACTCCATCGCAGAGATGAAGGGAAGCCTGTCCGAGATGCGCGACAAGAAATCCGAGATGACCGCGCAGGCCGAGGATATGGACAGCCAGGCGGCAAAGATGCGCGGCAGCATCGAGACGATGAACGGCAAGATCTCGACCATGCAAGACCAGGCGCAGACGATGAAAGACGCCAAGGCTGAGGTCGATGCCAAGGTGACCGCGATGCAGAGCGCGCTCGACCACCTGCCCGAGGGAACGCCCGCCGAACAGAAGGAGGGGCTCGAGAAGGCGCTCGCGGGGCTGCAGCAAGCTTCCGCGCAGATGCAGGAGGGCATCGACGGCATCAACACCGCAGTCTCCGAGATGAAGGGCGCCGTGTCGGGGATGGAGCAGGGCGTATCCGGCATCGAGGCCGGCGCCGCGGGCATTCGCAAGGGCATTGCAGGCATCGAGTCCGGCATGGCAAAGATGAAGACCGCGCTCACCCAGATGAAGGATGGCCGCGCCGAGTTGGCGGACACGATCGACAAGATGGAAGCGGTGAAGGCCGCGATACCGGACCGCTTCGACGAAGGTGGGCAAAACTACCTCGCGGAAATCGACGAGGAGGCGCCGACCATCCAGAAGGTGTTCCAGCAGACCCTCAACGAGGGCTTCAAGGGCATGTTCATCCTTTCCGCCATCTGCTCGGCGGTCGGCGTGGTCATCCTCGCGTTCTACCGCGACGACAAGCACCGGATCATTCGGAAGAAGGGGTGACGGCGGCGCGCCGCCCGCGGTGCCACCCCACACCGCTAGAACTGGGCGACAAGGTCGATGAGCTCTTGTTTCTTGTGGACGTCGAGCTTGGTGTAGATGCGCTTGGTGTGGGTGCGCACGGTGTTTTCCGAGATGAACAGCTGCTCGGCGATGCGAGCCACCGTGTTGCCGTGGACCACCAGATCGACGACCTCGGCCTCGCGCTCGCTCAGATGGTAATGCTCCTTGAGCCTTCCCACTTGCAGCGAGAGCAGGTCCGCGGCGTCGCCCGGCGGGGTATCATCGTCGCGCGGTTCGGCAGGTGCTTCCGGAGCCGCCGCGCCCTCCATCACGGGTGCCACCAGCTCGATGGTGTCACCGTAGAGCAACTGCGCTGTGCTGTTCTTGAAGTTGACCGATCCCACGAAGAACATGAGCGCGAGCAGGTAGATCGCCACGAGAGCCGTGAGCACGTTGGGGGAGAGCTCGCCTCCTGGCATCAGCCCGATGAGCGCGCCGCTGATAAAGCCCACGTCGTGCAATCCGTAGACGATGCCCCCAAACAGCCCGAAGGCGAAAAACGGGTTCACGCCGCGGTCGCGTGAGATCTGCGCGCACTGCATCATCGTGAGCATGAGCCCGATGCTGTACAGCGCAAAGAGCCCCGCCGCGAGCCAGCGGATATAGCCGAAGTGGGTGAACGGCAGCACCACGAACGCGCTGATGATGAGCGGGAACACGATGCGGTAGAGCTTGATCAGGTTGAGCTTGAGCCCCTTCGTCTTCCACAGGAGCAGCACGGCAACCGACGCCACCAGCATCGCCCCCATGGAAAGCAAGTTGACGAGCGAGCCGATGACGGGCTGCTCTATGGCGATGCTCCTCACGAGGCCCGCGCAAAACGCGATCGCCCCCATGCACAGCGCGCTGCGCCACAACGACGAGACGGCGCGGCGGTACACGCGCAGGTTCTCGCGCGGGGCATCGGAGAACATGGGCTGCGAGAAGTCGATGCGCCTGCTGCCCAGAATCACGGCGAGCGCGAACAGCGGCAAGAACACGAGCGGGATGAGGTAGGCGGTCACTGCGCGGGGGATGAGGTAGAGCGCGAAGTAGAACAGCGCGGCGTACGCGAAGCCGGCGATGAGGTCGCGCATGCCATCGCCTGAGCTGCGGCTGGCGAACACGCGCTGCCACAGCAGGTAGAACATCGCCGAGCCGCACCCGAGGAAGATGCCGCCCACAACGACCAGCACCAGCGAGTTCTGGTGCAGGTACATGCTCGCGATGAGGAACGCCCATCCGCCAAAGTAGACGGCGGCGGCAACGAGGACGCAGGTGCTCGGCTTGAGGCGCACCCTGCCGTACGATGCCCGCGCGAGGGCAAAGAACACGGCGAACATCATGAGCGACTGCGCCAGGTAGAACTGAAACATCACCTCGGCCGTCTGAATTTTCATGGGCAGAAACGGAAAGACGCCGCCCCAGACGCCCGTGGCATTGACCGCCAGGAACAAGGCGTATCCGAGAACCGTCGTATTGGGTTTGAGGGCGTTGAGTGCCGTCTGGAACATGCTCGTCTCTTTGGGTCGGAGGGTTGTCTTCCCATGGTTTCGAAGCACGATGGTATCAACAGTTCGCACTGGAGGGCAACCACCGCGCGCGTGCCCTCGCATGGTGCTGCCGCGAATCTGGCACGCACCTGTCACCCGCTGCCAAAAACGCGTGTACTACCCTGTTTTCCTGCGAATTCGCATGTTTTATGTGACAGCGTGTGACCGTGTCCGCACTAGTATCGGGCATGTTTTCAGGCATTGAATGCAAGAGAGGAAAGAAGGGACGATATGCCAGACATGAGCTTGAACCGCAGAACGTTCATCAAGGCTTCTGGCGCGCTCGCAGCACTCGTCGCGGCCGGCGGAGGACTGGCTCAGACGAGCAACGAGTTCGTTGCCCACGCCGCCGAGGAGGCCGCCGAGGAGACCATCGCGTGGAGCCAGTGCAACGTGAACTGCGGTGGCAACTGCATCTTCCAGTGGCACTCCAAAGACGGCAAGATCCAGTACATGGAAACCGACAACATCGGCGATGCCGACTTCCAGGCGCGTGCGTGCCTGCGCGGTCGCAGCATGCGCAAGTGGATCAACCATCCCGACCGCCTGCTGTACCCGATGAAGCGCGTCGGCAAGCGCGGCGAGGGCAAGTTCGAGCGCATCAGCTGGGATGAGGCAATCCAGACCATCCACGACAAGCTCGAGCACATCTACGGGACCTACGGCCCCGAGTCCGTCTTCATCAACTACGCGACGGGCATGTACAGCACCACGGGCCGCAACCCGAGCAAGCGTCTGCTGGGCCTGCTCGGCGGCTTCGTCAACCAGGGTGCCGACTACTCGACGCATATGCTGCAGGTCGTCATGCCCTACATGTTCGGCTCCGACAAGAAGAAGGGCAGCGTCTTCTCGCCGTACGACAACGTCAACGCGTCGTCGTTCAGCGAGGCCGAAGCGCATTCCGACCTGGTCGTGCTGTTTGGCAACTCGCCGGCAGAGACCCGCATGGGCGGCGCCAACGCGACGTGGGACTTCGCCCGCGTGCGCGAGGCGGTGACCGGTCGTGGCGGAAAGATCGTCAACATCGACTACCGCCTGAACGAGACCTCTTCGGGCCATGTCAACGAATGGCTCCCCATCCGCACGGGTACCGACGCCGCGCTGGCGTCCGCGCTCGTCCACGAGTTCATCGTCGACGGCAAGACCGACGAGGCGTTCCTGCGCGAGTACACCGTCGGCTGGGACGAGGACACCATGCCCGAGTCCGCCAAGGGCAAGAACCTCTCCTACAAGGCCTACATCATGGGCGAGGGCGAGGACAAGACCGAGAAGACGCCGGAATGGGCAGCCCAGATTACCCAGATTCCCGCTGACAAGATCCGCGAGCTGGCACGCGACCTCGAGAACGCCCAGGCGCCGTTCGTCGCCCAGGGCTGGGGCTCGCAGCGCCACACCAACGGCGAGCAGACGACCCGCGCGTTCTGCATGATCCCGATCGCGCTCGGCAAGATCGGCCTGCCGGGCACCAACACCGGCCAGCGCGAGGCGGAGCCGCCCACCTACCTGGTCAGCCAGCTCCCGTTCAAGAACCCCATCAAGACGACGCTTCCGGTCTACGAGTTTGTGAATGCCATCGACCACGGGCACGAGATGACGGCCACCAACGCGGGCATCACCGGCGCCGACAAGCTCGGCAGCGACATCAAGTGCCTGTGGAATTACGCCGGCAACTGCCTGACCAACCAGCATGGCGACATCAACTACACGCACGACATCCTCGCCGACGAATCCAAGTGCGAGTTCATCTTGGTGTGGGACACCGTCATGACCGACTCCGCCAAGTACGCCGACATCCTGCTCCCCGACGCGATGCGCTCCGAGCAGCTCAACATGCAGACGCAGGGCTACTCCGAGTACTACACGGGCGTCACCGTGGGCGGTCCGGCACAGCAGGCCCCGGGCGAGTGCCGCAGCTCCTACGATGTCTGCGCCGACATCGCGGATTCTTTCGGACTGAAGGACGCCTTCACCGAGGGGCGCACGCAAGAAGAGTGGATCCAGTATCTCTACGAGCAGGGCATGGCCAAGGACAAGGACATGCCGAGTTGGGAGCAGATCAAGGCCCAGGGCGTGTACAAGCGCAAATGCGAGCCCGCCATCGGCCTCAAGGACTTCCGCGACGACCCGAAGGGCAAGCCGCTGGGAACGCCGAGCGGAAAGATCGAGATCTACTCTGAGACGCTCGCCAACCTCAATGACACGTGGGAGTTGGAGAAAGACGAGAAGATCTTCGCGCTGCCCGAGTTCGACCCCGGCTTCCAGGGCTATGGCTCGGTGACCGACGAGTACCCGCTGTACTGCTCCGGCTTCCACCACAAGTCCCGCACGCACTCCTCGTTCGGCTTCATCGAGGAGCTGCAGCAGGCGGCACGCCAGCAGGTGTGGATCAACCCGGCAGACGCCACGCCGCGCCATATCGAGAACGGGGACATGTGCTCCGTCAAGAGCCCCGCGGGCGAGATCCGCATCGAGGCGCGCGTGACCAACCGCATCATCCCCGGCACCATCGGCATTCCGCAAGGCGCCTGGCACGATGCCGACATGAACGGCGACAAGGTTGACCACGGCGGCTGCATCAACACGCTGACCACATACAAGCCGACGCCGCTCGCCAAGGGCAACGGGCCCTCGGATTCGATAATCGCCCAAATTGCCAAGGCGTAGACGGGGAGGGGTAAACGATGACGCAATACGCATTCTATTTCGATAACTCGCGCTGCACGGGTTGCAAGACCTGCGAGCTCGCGTGCAAAGACTACAAGGACCTCGACCAGAACACCGCTTACCGCAAGGTCTTCGACTACGAGGGAGGTTCGTGGGAAGACAAGGGCGACGGCACGTACGAGACCACGGCCTTCGTGTATCACGTCTCCATGTCGTGCAACCACTGCGACGACCCGGCGTGCACGAAGGTGTGCCCGACGGCGGCCATGCACAAGGACCCCGAGACCGGCCTGGTTTCGGTCGATGCCGACAAGTGCATCGGCTGCGGCTACTGCCACATGGCATGCCCCTACAACGCGCCCAAGGTGGACCGCGTGCTCGGCCACTCGGTCAAGTGCGACGGCTGCGCAGAGCGCGTCGCCGCCGGCAAGAACCCGATCTGCGTCGACTCCTGCCCGCTGCGCGCGCTGGACTTCGGCACGGTCGAGGAGATGTCGGCAAAGGGCGAGCGCGCCAACATCGCGCCGCTTCCCGAGAGCTCCTACACGCATCCCAACCTGTACATCAAGCCCTGCGACGAGGCTCGTCCCGCCGGCAGCGCTGACGGTTCCGTCATCAACGTGAAAGAGGTGATGTAGCAATGGAGACGGCACTCGCCGAACTGCCCCTGGCAGTGTTCACCACGCTCGCGCCCGTCGGCGCGGGCGCCTTCATCGCGCTCGCCATCGCCTTTGCGGCGGGCAAGTTCTCCGACGAGCAGCTCAAGGCCATCGACAAGATGACCCTCGTCCCGTTCGTCGTCGCGGCCATCGGCTTTATCGCCTCGATGGCCCATGCGGCAAATCCCGCCCATGCCTTCGGCATCTTCACCGGGCTGGGCTCCTCGCCGCTTTCCAACGAGGTCTGCATCGGCATGGTCTTCATGCTCGTCGCCCTCGTGTACGTCATCCTCGCGCTCGCCGGCAAGCTGGGCGGTGCCCGCAAGGGGTTGGCAATCGTCGTGGCCGTGCTGGGCGCCGTGTTCGCGCTGTTCGTCGGCGCCGCGTACATGATCCCCACCGTGCAGTCGTGGGATTCCGTGCTGGTCCCGCTCCAGATGCTGGGCTTTGCGCTGGCGGGCGGCGTGGCTCTCGGTGCGCTCGTGCTCATGCTCGCCAAGGTGGGCGATGAGGCGTTCGCGCCGCTTTCCAAGCCGTTCACGTACGTCGCGATTGCGGGCGGCGTGCTCGCCCTCGTGGGCATCATCGGATTCGCGGCGATGGTCTCTGGGCAGGCAAACGCGGTCCAGGCGGGCAGCGCGCTTCTCGGCGTCGCGGCTCCGTGCCTGGTCATCGGCACCATCCTCATCGTCGTGTCCGTTGTCGAGGTAGTGCTCGCCTGCCGCAAGGGCATGGCCAGCGCCGCGGCAATCCGCGCGACGGTCGAGGCCATCGTCGGCGTCTTCTTGGTGCGCCTCGCGTTCTACGCGCTGTACCTTTCCGTCGGCGTGACGATGATGTAAGTTCGAAGTGCAAGCGGCGGCTCGGGCGCGTGCCCGGGCCGCCTCGTCTTTTGAGGGGGAAGAATATGGCTGCAATCGACGACGGGGTGCTCGAGGGCATCGCGTTTGTGGGGGAGACGCTGGGGCCGCTGTTCGCGGAAGACCCCCTCACAGGGGATGCAGGCGAGCTGTACGACGCATTGGCGGCGCTCGATGTGCCCGCAGCTGCGCAGGCGTGGCCGTTTTGCGATCCCTCGCAGGCTGAGTGCGAGCTTCGGACCCTCGCGCAGGGGATGGGCGCTGACAGGCAGGAGCTCGCGGACGAGTACCGGAGACTCTTCGTCGGCCCCGGTCCCAAGGCGGCCCCGCCCTGGGGATCGGTCTACACCGATCACGACCGGGTGATGTTCGGCGCGTCGGCGCTCGAGCTGCACGATTGGCTCAGCGCAAACGGCATCTCCGTGGCGGCGCACGACAACATGCCCGACGATTCCATCGGGCGCATGCTCAAGCTCATGGCGTGGATCGCGCGGATGCG
>CACZQA010000056.1 GCA_902783175.1 uncultured Coriobacteriaceae bacterium | reverse complement strand
TCTCGAGCGAGGCGCTGGGGATGGGCACCGTCGACAACCACGTCTGGTTCGTCGAGCGCGACGGGGTGGTGGAGCTTCCGACCTGCTCCAAGCGCGCCATCGCGCGCGAGCTGCTCTCGCACGTGGCCAAAGAATTGTAGCGGGCGCAGGCCGAAGGCAGAACGCTGGTTCTGGCAGGGGTTTTCGTGGATGTTGCCGAGCTGTCATTGCATTGGGGATGCACGAAGGGTAAAGTGCCCAGAATCTGTTTTTGACCGATAAGTCAATTTTTGAGAGGAGCCGCACGACCACTTGACGACCGTTCTCAAGATATTCTGGCGCGACGTGAAGCGCATCGTGAAGACGCCGGTGGCAATCGGCGTCGTGCTCGGTATGGCGCTGCTTCCGGCGCTGTACGCGTGGTACTGCACCTATGCCAACTGGGACCCGTACGACAACACGGGCACCATGCGCATCGCCGTCGCCAACGAGGACGAGGGCTATTCCTCGTCCACCCTGGGGGACTTGCAGATCGGCGACCAGATGGTCGACACGCTCAAGGAAAACGATATGCTCGCATGGCAGTTCGTCTCCAAAGACGACGCGCTCGACGGCGTGCGGTCGGGGAAGTACTACGCCGCCTTCGTCATTCCCAGCTCGTTTTCCGAGGACTTCGCGAGCGTGCTGACGGGGGATGCCAAGAACCCCACCGTCGAGTACTACGTCAACGAGAAGCGCGGGTCGACGGCGGTCAAGGTCGCCGACACGGCCGCGGGCACCATAGAAAAGCAGATCAACCAGACGTTCTCGGACACCGTGGCGCAAAAGGTCGCAGGGGCCCTCAAGAGCGGGGCGGAAGACTCGGTCGACAGCCTCGACCAGAAGGACGCCGACGTGCAGGCGAAGCTCGCCAACGCGAGCAAGCTCCTCACGCAGACGGCAGATGCCCTGGACGGCGCTTCGGACTCCATCGACACCTGGCGCACGACGGTGATCAGCGCGCAGGTTACGCTCGGCGCGCTGTCGCAGGGCGTTCCGAACGTCTCGAACGCGCTCGAGCAGGGCAGCACCGACTTGGCCCAGCTCAGGAAAGAATCGGGCGAATTCGGCAACTCGCTTTCCACCGCGATCGTCGACACGGGTGTGGCGCTGGGCAAGACTTCTGCGCAGGTGGCGAGCTCTGCCTCGAACCTGGCCAAGGCAGCAGACGAGGCCCAGGGCTCGGTCTCTGCCGCAACCGATCGCATCGACGCGCTGATCGATGCCAACAACGCGCTCATCACGCAGCTCGAGGGCTCGAAGACCGGGCTGCCAGACGACGCGCAGGCAACCATCGACTCGACCATCGAGCTGCTCAAGAAGCAAAACGAGAATCTGCGCAACACGGCGAGCTCGCTTACGCAGGTGAGCTCGGACATCGCGAAGGCGACAGGCGAGGCATCGCAGGCGATCGACGACCTCAACGACGACGTGCAGCAGGGCACGAAGAACGTGCAGGATGCCGGCACGGCCTACACCACCCAGATCCAGCCCGGTATCTCGAGCACGGCAGACAGCCTCGCGGGGTCGCTTTCCTCGCTGTCTTCTGCGACGCAGACCCTCACTCCCAAGATCAAACAGCTGCAAGATCTGCTGTCCAACGTCGACAGCACGCTCAAGCAGGCGCAAGGCTCGCTCACGGACGCCAGCACGTCCATCAAGGGCACGCGCGATCACGTGGATTCGACCATCACGGACCTCCACGGCATCATCCAGTCGGCGGAGCTCGAGGGGCTTTCTTCGGTGCTGGGCCTCGAGCCCACGCGCGTCGGCGATTTCATGAAGTCGCCGGTCACGCTCACGACGGAGAAGCTCTACCCGCTTGAGCACTACGGCGTGGCCGTCGCCCCGTTCTATTGCAACCTCGCCATCTGGATTGGCTGCTTCATGCTGATCGCCATCTTCAAGCTCGAGGTGGACAAAGAGGGCTTCGAGAGCATGACGGCGACGCAGGAGTACTTCGGGCGCTGGCTGCTGTTCGCGATCATGTCCGCCATCCAGGCGCTCATCATCTGCGTCGGGTGCGTCGCGCTCGGCATGGGCGTCGAGAACCCCGGGCTGTTCGTGCTCGCCGGCCTGTTCACGAGCTTCGCGTTCGTCAACATCGTGTTCTGCCTGGCCATGCTGTTCAGGCACATCGGCAAGGCTCTCGCCGTCATCTTGCTGATCATGCAGATCCCCGGCTCGTCGGGCATGTATCCCATCGAGGTAATGCCGCCGTTTTTCCAAGGCGTGCACCCGCTTCTGCCGTTCACGTACGGCATCAACGCGATGCGCGAGGCGGTGGGCGGCATGTACGACGGCGTCTATGTGGAAAATCTCGGCATCCTCGTCGTGTTCGCCCTCGTCGCGCTTGCACTCGGCCTGCTGCTGAGGCCCTATCTGCTCAACCTCAACGCGCTGTTCGACAACCGCCTCGAGCGCACGACGTTCATGATCACGGAAAACCAGGGAAGGACGCGCCCGCGTTACCGCGTGCGCAATGTCGTCAAGGCGCTGCTCGCCAACGAGCACTACCACGACCTGCTCATCAAGCGCATGGTCGGCTTCAACCGCATGTACCCGCGCCTTGTCGGCGCCGGGCAGTTCCTCGTGTTCTTGCTGCCGTTGCTCGTCATCGTCGTCTCGTCGCTGTTCCACACGCATCAAAACGCGAAGATCATCCTGCTCGTGGCGTTCGTGCTCACGGTCGTCGTCATCGACAGTCTCATGATCTTCACCGAGTTCATGCGCGACAACTTCGAAAACCAGCTGCGCATGAGTGCGCTCAAAGGCGACGAGCTCGTCAACGACATGATGGACCACGTGCCCATCGACCACCGCGATTTCTCGGCCAACCATGCCGAGAAGACGCGCGAGAACATGCGCTCCTGGCGTTCGTGGCGCATTAGCCTCGACGACCTTGCGGCCAAGGCCATGTCAGAAGACGAGCTCGACGATGCGGCGCGGCAAGGCCACGCGGCCGATGACGCCCCGGGCACGCCATCTGACGAAGGTGCCGATGAGAGGGGAGGACGCTCGTGAGAAACATCTTGCGCGTATTCCGCGACGACGTTCAGCTCGGCGTCCGCAATATCATCGGCGTCATCGTGCTCGTCGGGCTCGTGCTCGTGCCCGCCATGTACGCGTGGTTCAACGACCTCGCGAGCTGGGATCCGTACGGCAACACCCAGGGCCTCAAGGTGGCCGTCGCCAACAGCGACGAGGGCTACCGGGGTGACCTCGTGCCCATTCGCGTCAAGGCAGGCGAGGCGGTCGTCTCGTCGCTGCGCGCCAACAAGTCGTTCGACTGGAAGTTCGTCGACGAAGACGACGCAATCGAGGGCGTGAAGTCGGGCGAGTACTATGCCGCCATCGTCATTCCCAGCTCGTTCAGCCGCGACATGATGTCGGTGTTCTCGGACAACGTGACGCATTCCGACATCATCTACTACATGAACGAGAAGGCGAACCCCATCGCGCCGCGCCTGACCGATGCGGGGGCAAGTCAGATCCAGGAAGAGATTCGCAAGCAGTTCACCTCGACCGTGACCGAGATCGCCCTCAACACGATGTCCGACCTGTCGCAGTACGTGGACAGCGACAGCTTCAAGAACTACACCGCGCGGCTCGACTCGTCGCTCGCGAACGCGATTTCCGATGTGGGCAACGTGAGCGGGCAGGTCCGCTCGATCTCCTCGCTCGTGTCGTCCACGAACTCGCTCGTGGCCTCGTCGGAAAAGATGTTGTCCGATTCCGGATCGGCCTCCGATGCCGTCTCGAAGGCGACCGACTCGGCGCGGCGGGATCTCGACGAGAGCTCCAAGTCGCTCGATGGGCTGACGCAGGCGGTCAACGAGGCCATCGACAAGAGCGCGCAGTCATTCGATTCCATCTCGCAGCATGCGGATGCCGCCTACGACGCCGTCGGCGATATCGCGGACCTCTCCTCGAAGGACCTGCGGCAGCTTTCCGGCGACGTGAGCGATTCTGCGCAGGCGTACGACCAGATGGCGGACACGCTCCAGACCGTCAATACCGATGGACGCCTCGATGGCGTCATCTCGCAGATGCGCTCGTCTGCCGAGACGCAGCGGCAGCTTTCCGCGAGTCTCGTCGAGTATGCGGACGCCATCGACCAGGCGTCTGGAGAAAGCGATGCCAAGCGCGACGAGACCAGGCAGCTCATCGAGCAGGCGCGCTCCGAGATCACGACGCTGCAGTCGCAGTACGAGTCGGATGTGAAAGGCGCCATCGAGGAGCTGTCGGCCTCGCTCGACCAGGTGTCGGGGTATTCGACGGACCTCGCAGGCAAGATTGACGCGACGGTTGCCAGCCTGACGACCGCGACGGACTCGCTCGGCAACTCGCTCGTCGCCGCGCAGGGCACCTTGAACGAGACGGCATCGCAACTCGATGGTGCGGTGTCCGACCTCAAGCAGGCAAAGGACGACTTGGACAAGGCATTGGCGTCGGGCGATATCGAGACGGTCAAAAAGATCATCGGCGACGATGCGTCGAGTCTGTCGACGTATCTGTCCGCGCCGGTCAAGATCGAGCGCAACGCGGTCTATCCCATCGAGAACAATGGCTCGATGATGATTCCGTTCTATACGCTGCTGTCGCTGTGGGTAGGCGCGGTTATCCTCGTCGCGATGCTGCAGGTCAACCTCGGGCAGGGGCGACGGGAAATGTATCCGGGCATCAAGCCGTCCGAGGAGTACTTCGGGCGCTACGGCATCTTCTCGCTGCTCTCGTTTGGGCAAAGCCTTTTCGTGTGCCTGGGCGATGTGTTTTTCCTGCAGGTCCAGTGCGTGCACCCGGTGCTGTTCGTGCTGAGCGGGGTCGTGATCGGGCAGGTCTTCGCGTTCTTCGTCTACACGCTCACGGTCTCGTTCGGAAACGTTGGCAAGGCGCTGTCGGTTATCTTGCTCGTCGTGCAGGTAGCGGGATCGGGCGGAATTTTCCCCATCGAGATGTCCGGCGGCATCTACGAGGTGCTCTACCCGTTTTTGCCGTTCGTGTACGGCATGAAGGCGCTGCAGGCGTGCGTGGCGGGAATCTACGGCATGGAGCTCGTGCAGAGTCTGGCGTTTATCGTGGTGTCGCTCGGCACGTTCTCGCTGCTGCTGGGCCTGGTCATCAGAAAGCCGATTATCAAGTTCAACAACTTCTCGCACGAGCAGCTCTCCAAGACGAAGGTTATGTGATTGGGGGCTGGCCCCCAGGTGCCACGGGAGGCAGCAAGGGAGACGCTTCGAGGCCCGAATCCGTCGCCCTCGGACCGTTTCATGCCAGAATCCGTCCCCCTCGGGCCATCCCGTGGCATCCGCCGCATCCGGCCGCCGCAGGAGGGCGCGGGGGAGACGCTCCCGCTCTCCCTCGGCCCCTTCCGCGCCACGCCCGGCGCGGAAGCCCGCAAGGGAGACAGGCGCGGGTCCGTGCCCGTATCCCTCGGCCCGCCCCGCGGCCGGAAGCGTCACC
>CACZQA010000055.1 GCA_902783175.1 uncultured Coriobacteriaceae bacterium | reverse complement strand
CTTTCACTACTTTGGCATCGCCGATCTCGAGATAGACGATGACACGGTCGACGATCCGTCGCTCTTCAACCGCCTCGCATCAGCGGAGCGTGCCAACCACGTCATGAACAAGATCGAAGAGTATTCGGTCAACAAGCAAGACCGCCGTGGCCTCATCTTCTGCAACCTGAACGAAGAGGCGGCAAGGCTTTCTCGGCTCTTCAACGAACACGGCTACCGCACCGCGGCAATCAGCGGACACGACAGCGACCAAGAACGCCAACGGCAGATCGGCAGACTGGAGTCGGGAGACTTGCAGTACCTGTTTTCTGTGGACATCCTCAACGAGGGCGTGGACATTCCCTCAATCAACCAGATCATCATGCTGCGCAGGACCGAGTCTGCAATCGTGTTCGTTCAGCAGCTCGGCCGCGGCCTCAGAAAATCGCCCGGCAAGGACTACGTGCTCGTGCTTGATTTTATTGGCAACTACCAACAGAACTATCTCGTCCCAATCGCGCTGTCGGGTGACCGCACTTACAAAAAAGACTCGCTTCGGAGAGTCGTCAAGGAAGGCAATACGATTATCCCTGGGTCTTCGACGATCAGCTTCGACCGCATCTCCGAAGCGCGGATCTTCCGCGCCCTCGACGAAGGGAAGTTCGACAGCGCCCGCCTCATTCGAAACGAATATCTGCACTTGAAGCAAGTCCTGGGGCATATCCCCACACTCGAGCAATTCGACGAAAACGAGTCCATAGACCCGTTGCTTATCATCAAGAAGTACGGTTCATACGCCGCGTTCCTCGAAAAGTACGAAGTCGATTGGCAGTCAAGGTTCTCCGAGAAAAAGCTGAGCATACTGAAGTACCTCTCTCAGAAGCTCGCGAGCGGGAAACGGTTTGACGATCTCATGGTGCTTAATCGTCTTGTCGAAGCACGGAAGGATGGCACGCGGGCAGTCAAGTGTCCAATCGGCATGACGACTACGGCGCACGCCCGCTCCGTCCTTGCGGTGCTCGACGGGAGCTTTTCGAAATCTGGGGAAGAGCTGGTAATCCAAGGCGACTCGGGACTCATGCTGAGCGAGCAATTTGACCGAGCGCTCGAAGACGAGGCTTTTCGCAATTGCGTACTGGACACGATCAGGTTCGGGATCAAGCGCAACCGCAAGGATTTCCGAAAAACCTATAAGGATACGGACTTCGTGCTCTATGCAACGTACTCCCGCGAGGAGGTCTGCCGTTTTCTCCGCTGGGAGAAAGAGCCGAACTTCCAAAACGTCGGCGGGTATTTCTACGACAAGGCGACGAACACCTTCCCCGTGTTCATCAACTACAAGAAGGACCCCTCGATCAGCATCACGACGCAGTACGAGGACCGCTTCACGAGCGATCGCGAGCTCGTCGCCATCTCGAAGAGCAAGAGGAGCCTCACGTCCCCCGAGATTGTGAGACTGAAAGATGCAAAGAGCAACGGCATCCGCTGCTTTCTGTTCGTGCGAAAAGATAAAGACAAGGATTCCGAGTTCTATTTTCTCGGAGAAATGCACCCGACAGGGAAATTCGAGCAGTTCACCATGCGCAATGCAACTGCCACAGCAGTCGAGATCACATATCGTCTCGAAGAACCCGTCCGGCCCGATCTCTATGATTTCTTCCTCAGCGATTTCGAGGAACTAGCGGGAGATGAATCGGATTAGATGATTCGGTGCTCCGCAATCGCATCAACGACCTTGATGTCAGCAGGCAGCCAGTCAACCGAATAGAGGCTCTCGAAATCGAGCCATGCGGCCGCCTCGTGCTCCAGCAGCGTGACGCTGCTGTCTTCCAGCTCACAGACAAAGCATTGCATCTCCAAGTGGAAGCTGTCGTAATCGTAGCTCACGTCGACCAAGTGCGAATCGACCCGGATGTCGGCATCGAGCTCCTCTTTTATCTCACGGACAATGGATTGCTCGGGCGTTTCCCCCGCCTCGATTTTTCCGCCGGGAAACTCCCAGCCATCTTTGAATTCTCCATAGCCACGTTGGGTGGCCAGCACCTTGTCGCCCTTGCTGATGATTGCTGCAACTACGTTGACGGTTTTCACGGGACCCCTCAAACACTCAAACGGTAACGTCGAGCGCCTATTGTATCCGCTTTCACGAAAAGTGACACGAGGGGCCGTGGGTATCGTGCCAGTTTGGTCCGAGGGGACACCCCGGCGCCGGCGCTGGCTCCGCGACGGCGCCGGCATCGACGCCGTCCGCGTGACAGACCGGAGAGCTCCTGGCCATATACGTGACAGACCGGTCGGGCTCTGACCAAATATGGTCAGCAGCTCTCCGGTTTGTCACGTATATCGCCAATGTCTCGCCGGTCTGTCACGACCACAGCCGCAGCCACGCAGACAGCACGAAGGACCGGGGATATCGCACCAAGATGGCACGATACCCACGGCCCCTCGTGTCAAAAATACGCCGCTTTACTTGTCGTGCACGGGACTGTCCTTGCTCGGGTGGATGAAGAACGCGCAGACCAGCATCACCACGCTGAGTGGGATGATCGTCTCGAGGCAAGCGCCCCAGTACGTCGCCCCGCCATCGATGAGCGCCCCGTAGACCGGGCTGAAGCAATTGCCGATGCACTGGGCAAACTGCAGCACGGCCATGCCCATCGTCGCTGCCATCGCCGATTGGTTCATGATCGTCGGCGCGAGCGGACGCAGACCGCCTCCGCCAAGACCTGCGCAGATGCCCATGAGGACGATGCCGATCCACAGCATCACCTCAGACTCGGTCTGGAATAGCAGGTAGAAGCAGAACAGATAGATTATCGCGACCATAATCGGCACGATTCTCTTCATGCGGTGTGGCAGGCGCGTCATGAGGGCGCCAGATGCCGGGTTGGAGACGAGGCCGATGGTGGTTACCGCGGCAAGCCCCAAGCCGGCAGTTGCGGCATCCCAGCCAAAGCCCGGCGGCGTCGCGTCGGGAGACGTCTGCAGGAAGTTGGGCAGGTACGTGTTCACGATGCCGGTCTGCCCGATGATGAACACCAAGAACACGACGAACAGCAACCAGATGTTCTTGTTCTTGAGCAGCACGAGGCAATCCTTGAAACCGCCTTCGACGTTGTAGTTCGCGCCCTCCCCGCCGGGGACCTTGTAGAACACCATGAACAGCACGAGCGCGACCGCCGCGAAGATGATGACGAACCAGAAGACGCCCTGCCAGCCAAACACGGGCGCAAGCGCGGGGCACACCACAGAGTCGAGCGTGATCGACAGCGGAACCCACGTGCACCAAAGTCCCAACGCAAACCCACGCTGCCTGGGATGGAACCACAGCGTGATGAGCGTCGGCGCGGCAACGCCCACGAGTGCGATGCCGAGCCCTTCGATGAAGCGCCCCACGTACATTGCGGCAGCGTTGGTCCCGGCAAGCACCGGAATCAGCCCGCCGACGATCACGCCGAGCGCAGATGCGGCAATGGTCCACCTCAAGCCGAACCTACGGCAGATGAACGCCGCGGGAAACGCCAAGAAGATGCCGATGATTGAGACGATGGTCATCAGCATGCCAAAGCCCGCCGCATCAAACTGGAAGCCTCCTTCGGGGCTCACGCCCGGCACGTAGATGAAGTACAGCGGAATAGACACGAGCTTGAACTGCCCGAGCGGCGCCGCGAAGCTGACAAGATACGTCACAATCCAGATCACCCAGGCGTACGCGGGGGTCTTGTCAGCATTCCTCGTAATCTCCGAATCGGCGTAGGGGCGGGGTTCGCGCGTCGTCTCGACGTAGCGCTTGCCCGCCTCCCCCTCTTTTCCCTCCATGTCTTTCACCTTTCTCTTTTCGATAGCTCTCAGATACAGGCGTAGGCGCATGCCCGCGTGGAAATCGGGCGAAAGCGCGGGACATGCGGTTTCTCTGGTCGACGGCCTACTCGACGGGGACCTGGCGCACCGCCCATTTCATGGGGTCGCAGGCAGAACCCGTCCCGCATCCGCACCGACACGTGGGCTCGACCATCTTTTGCCAATAGTTCTTGTCGGTCTGGTACACCCACTGGATCTCGTCGAGCGTGCCGGCGATCGTGTACCACCAGTTCATGTTCGGGCCGTAATGGGAGAACCTGCCGTCTGTCGCGGGCTTTCCGCACACCGTGCAGTAGATCTCGACGGCTCCTTCCCCTTCCGGTTTTCCGCCAATCGAGTTCTGCGGGGCGACGGCATCTTCGACCGGGATGGAATCCTCGACCTCTATCACGCCGATTTCCTCTTTAGCAATCATCTTCACCAATCTCCTCACGTTGCCGCGCCTGCACGTCCAAGGGCGGCTCCTCCGCGGGCGCAGCCTGCCCTGGTGCCGCCGCAAGAGGCGCGCCGCACTGGGGACACTTCCTCGCGCCGCCTTGCACGAGCTGTCCGCAGCGCGGGCAGACTCCGCTCGCCACGAGCGGCCGCGCATCGACCTTGCCGCACAGGCCGCAGTGCACGCATACCCTCGCATAGCCACCGCACATGCCTATCACCTGCGCAAACGCGCATTCCATCAGATCCGCACGCCAGCCCGCCGCCTCCCCGCATGCAACGGCCGGGGAGGCGGAGCTGCCGTGTCGCGAAAACCCAAAGGCGCCGTGCTGTGCGCCTTACGCGCCTGCGGTCCCCGACTTCGGGACGAACAGCACGTACTTGGTCTTCGCCTCTACCATCTCCTTGGCCAGGTCCTCCACGACGCCGTATTCCATGCACAGCGCCTGGCAGTGCTTTACGCAGGTCGGCTTCTTGCCCTTTTCGACGCGTTTCGCGCACAGATCGCATTCATCGGTCGGAATGGGGACGATGTCGTTTTGCCAGTGCTTGCCCTCGATCGGGTACGGACCCACCTGGGCCATCTTGATGCCGTAGCGTCCGATCGGGATATCGTGCTCGACCGAGCAGGCCATCTCGCACGTGCCGCAGCCCGTGCAGTACTCGTAGTTGATCAACAGCCCATATGCTTTGCCGTCAGCCATGGTCTAGCCCTCCATCTCTGCTTCGAGCGTGTTGTTGCGGAAGCTGCCCTTTGCAAACCGGTCTTTGGGGTGCTCGGGCGCTTTGAGCGGGATTTCCTCCGGAGCGCATTTGTAGACCTTGCACAGGTAGCACTTGCTCTGGTTGCCGAACCCCGTGTCGCCGCATTCAGACGGCAGGCAGACGTTGATGTTCTTCGCGTACGTCGCGAAGCATCCTTCGCCCTGGTCTTCCGGGTCGGCTTCCGGGAACCACCAGCCGTGGTCGGCCTGCACGACGCGCGGGTCGACGATCGGCGTGAGGCGCGCCTTCTCGCGGCACCTGCCGATGGGGCTTTCGATCCAGCACCAGTCCCCATCCTCGATGCCGAGCTCGGCCGCCTTGTCGGGGTGAATCTCGAACTGCGGCTCGGGAATCCTCGAGCGTAGACGAGGCATCTGCCTGTGCTCGGAGTGGAACGATTCGTAGTGGCGCGCGCCCGTGGTCAGGATGAGCGGGTACTCCTTGGCGAGCTCGGGCTGGCTGTATGGACTCATCGGCGGCTCGGCGTAGTACGGGACCGGCTTCTCGCCCCATTGCTGCAGCAGCAGCGAGTAGAGCTCAATGCGACCGGTGATGGTGTTGAAGCCGAGCTGACCGTCGGGGCGCTGCTCGCCCTTCGCGTACTTGCGGTAGTGGAACTCGGGGTAGATCCAGTTGAGCTTGCGGCTGTCGTCGTACGTGATGCCCGCCTCGCGAATCAGGAAGCTGAAGTACTCCTCGAGCGTGTCGCCCGGCCACAAATCCTTGTTCCAGCGGCGCCCCAGCTCCCAGTTGATCTGGAAGTCGTCCTTGCACTCGCCAAGCGGCTCGCACGCCTTGTTGGTGTTCTGGATGTAGTACCACACGGAGCGAAGTCCCTCGCGCTCGGGGTAAAAGTTGAGTGGGAGCACGATGTCTGCGTTGGCCATGAGCGTCGGCGTCATGACGTAGTCGACCCCGACGACGATCTCGCAGTTCTTCAAGCCCTTCTCCACGCGAGACTCCGGATCTTGCGCGCAGCATGCCAGCGGATTCGTCGACTGGATCCATGCACCGCGAATCTTGTAGGGACGGCCCGTGACGAGCTGGTCGATCATCGAGTCGGCCTGGCACTGCACCATGCCCGAGTTCGTGATCATCTGGTAGTTGGAGCCGATGCGCTCCAACTCCTGCTGGGGCGTGAAGACTTCCTTGGGGTCTGGTGGGAGCCAGACTTCGGTGTTGTACGGGTCGTGGACGGTGATCATGCCACCGGGGATGTCGACCTGGCCGGTGATGCACCACAGGTTGCACACGGCCTGCGATGCGGTGATGCACTGCAGGTTCATGTCGAGCGCGAGGCCCCATTGCACTGCAGTCGGCTGCTCGGCCATCATCTCCGCCGCGCGGATGATGTCTTCCTTGGAAAGCCAGGTCGTCTCGGCCGCCGTGTCGAGGTCGTAGGGCGCGCACGCCTCGCGGTACTCGTCGAAGCCGTAGCACCACTTCTCGACGAAGTCATGGTCGTACAGGTCATGCTCCATGATGTACTTGCCCATGGCAAGCGCGAGCATCGAGTCGGTGCCGGGTCGCAGCTGCAGCCAGAGGTCCGCCTTGGTGGCGAGCCAGGTCGCGCGGGGATCGACGACGACCAGCTTGGAGCCGCGCTTCATGCAGTCGACGATCCAGTGGCCGATGTTGCCGTCGGCGTTGGAGACGAGGGGGTTGTTGCCCCACACGAAGATGTTCTTCGGCGCAACCCACTCGGGGTTGTCGTAACGGTCGGGGAACTGCATGGAAAAGTCCGGCACGGTGTAGCAGCCCTGAATCGTGTTCGCCGCCGCGACACGCGGCACGTAGCAGGCGTTGCCCGAGTGGAAGTACGAGTACTGGATGGACCCGAGCGCATAGCCGAGGCGGGCGTTGATCGGCGGGGTGACACGGCCGGTGCCCGACGCGAAGATGATCGACTTCCCGCCGTATTCGTCGCGGATGGCGGTGAACTTCTTGTCGATGAGGTCGTAGGCCTCCTCCCAGGTGATGCGCTCCCACTTGTCCGCCTGGCCGCGGTACTTTGGATCGCGCTTCATCGGGTGGAGCAGACGATCGGGATGGTACAGCATCTCCTGCACGTCCAGGCAGCGCATGCACAGACGCCCGTTGTAGTACGGGTTCTCCTCGTCGCCCTCGACCTTGATGAACTTACCCGTCTCCTTGTCGGTGTAGACGATGACGCCGCAACCATCATGGCAGCCCGGGGCAGACCACGCCGCAGAGCGCGTGCAGACCATCCCGTCTTCTTCCCATTGCCACGGCAGGTCGCCTCCCGTGTACATGACCGGCGGTTCGTTGAAGAACGTCGGACGAACTTCTTTTGATTCGTCACTGTTGTGAGCGATGTCAATTCTCTTCACGTCGTTTCCCTCTCTCACTCTCTCGAACCATCTTCTTGCACCCCGTCCGATGCCGGGCGAGGCCTTGCACGCATCGCGCCGCCGCGCCTCGACGCTCACCGCCTCTCCATGCGTTTTCCCGTGTGCAATCGATACGAGACGACAGTATCTGCGCGGGCGGGACCCCGCGTACTCCACTGCGGTCCAGTCTGGACAATTCCAACCGTCAGGAGGATGCCTGGACTCTGAGTACGAGGGGCTGAACTGGGATTTTTCGCTCAGCTGTTCCTGAGAGGCAGCCGCGCTCGAGGAGAGACGCGTGCTCGCCGTCGCTTACGGACGAGGGCAGATATTGCTAGAATCGAGGCAGGTGCAAACGCACGTTTTCCAGGTATGCTCTTGATCCCAAGCGCAGGCCCTTTGGTGCCCAGCTGTGGATGGCAGGAAGGAGCCGCGCACATCATGCGCAAACCGCTCGGGTTCATGCAGCTGTCGATTATCGT
>CACZQA010000054.1 GCA_902783175.1 uncultured Coriobacteriaceae bacterium | reverse complement strand
TCGCCGTGCCTGCTGCCGATGCTGCCCATCTACCTCGCGTACTTCGCGGGGAGCAGCAACGAGACGATTGCCGCCGTCGGCGCCGGTGTCAAGGCGACGCGTGCGACCGTCGTCAACGCGCTCGGGTTCGTCTGCGGGTTCACCGCGGTCTTCGTCTGTCTCGGAGCCTTCGCCGGGACCTTCGGCGCGATGCTCTCGCAGCATCAGACGGTTCTCAACGTCGTGTGCGGCGCCATCGTCATCGTGCTCGGCCTGCACTTCACGGGACTTGTGCGCATCTCGCCGCTCGACCGCACCCTCAAGCCCGCATCGTCAAAGACCCCGAGCGGGTTTTTCTCCGCGCTCGTCTTTGGCATCTTCTTCTCCATCGGCTGGACGCCCTGCGTGGGGACCTTTCTGGGCTCGGCGCTGATGCTCGCGTCCGTGCAGGGCTCGATGCTCCACGGCGTCGGGCTGCTGCTCGCCTACTCGCTCGGGCTGGGCATCCCCTTCGTGCTCTGCGCCCTGCTCATCGAGTACCTGGGCGGCGCCCTGTCCTTCGTGAAATCGCACTACCGTGCCGTGAACATCGTGTGCGGCGCGTTGCTCGTCATTGTCGGAGTGCTCATGGCCACGGGTTGGTTTTCCACGTGGCTGGGCATGCTGAGCTTGTAGGAGGTCGTCGTGAAACGGGGAGTAGTCATTGCATTTGCACTGGTCCTGGTGCTGATTGCGGCGTTTGCCGCCTATGGGCAGCTTTCCCCGAAGGCGGCCGAAAAGCAGCAGACGACGGTCGAATCGGCACAGACGTCGACGAATAAGGCCCTTGCCGACTACGGGGACGTGAGGGTCTACGACGCGGACGGCATCGCGCGTGCCCTCGCCGAGCTTTGCGAGGGTGCGCCCGCAATCGTCAACTACTGGGCGACCTGGTGTCCCAACTGCGTCGAGGAGATGGACGACTACCAGAAGCTCTTCGAGAAATACGGCGACGAGGTCCGGTTCGTGATGGTAGCTGCCACCGACGGCAGGCGCGAGACGCGGGAGAAGGCGGATGCCTACATCGCTGAGCACGGCTATGGCTTCCCGGTCTACTACGACGCCGAGCAGTCGATGGGGATGGCGTTTGCCATCGAGTACCTTCCGACGACGATCGTCGTCGACCGCGATGGTTCCATCGTGAGCAACACAAGCGGACGTATCGACTACACCGCCGTCGACCAGCTGCTCGGCAAGCTCGTCGCCTAGTCAGCTGCACACACCCCGCACGGGATGTGTGGCAGTGCCACGTTTCCCGTGCAGCAAACGCGGGATGTGTGGCAGTGCCACCGTTTTCGTGCAGATAACGTGAGATGTGTGGCAGTGCCACTCTTTTCGCGCAGATAACGTGGGATGTGTGGCAGTGCCACGCTTCTCGCGTGGGGGACGTGGGATGTGTGGCAGTGCCACTCTTTTCGCGCAGAGAACGCGAGGCGCGAGGGGCGTGAAGGTCACGAGCTTACGAGAAACCCAGCAGCAGGCCAATGACCCTGACGATCCCGGCGACCACCCACGCGACAGCGCACTGGAACACCACGATCCCAAGCGCCCACTTGCCCCCAAGCTCTTGCTTGATGGACGAAATCGCGGCAACGCAAGGCGTGTACAGCAGACAGAACACCAGCAGCGACAGCGCCGCCAGCGGCGTGAGCGAGCTCGCGAGCGTCGCTGCCCCAAAGAGCACCGACAGCGTCGAGACCACGGTCTCCTTGGCCATGAAGCCCGCGATGAGCGCTGTGACGATGCGCCAGTCCCCCAGCCCGAGCGGCGCGAACAGCGGCGCGATCCACCCTGCCACGATCGCGAGCAGGCTGTTCTCGGGATCGTCGACCATCGTGAGGCTCGTCCCGAAGGACTGCAAGAACCACACGACGATCGTCGCGATGAAGATGACCGTGAACGCGCGCACGAGGAAGTCCTTGGTCTTGTCCCACACCAGATGCCCGACGCTCTTCGCGCTCGGCATGCGGTAGTTGGGCAGCTCCATCACAAACGGGACGGCATCGCCCTTGAACACGGTCTTGTGCGACACGAACGCCGTCAAAATGCCCACGGCAATGCCCAGGAAATACAGGCACACCATGATGAGCGCGCCCTGCCCCGGGAAGAACGCTGCGGTCAGAAAGCCGTAGATGGTGATCTTCGTCGAGCAGCTCATGAACGGGGTGAGCAAGATGGTGAGCTTGCGATCGCGCTCGGACGGCAGCGTGCGCGTCGCCATCACGGCCGGGACCGTGCACCCAAAACCCATGAGCATGGGCACGATACTGCGGCCGGACAGGCCGATCTTTCTCAGCAGCTTGTCCATCACGAACGCGACGCGCGCCATGTAGCCGGTGTCTTCGAGCAGCGACAGGAAGAAGAACAGGATGACGATGAGCGGCAAAAACGACACGACCGTCCCCAGGCCGGCGAAGATGCCGTCGACCACGAGCGAGCGGAGCGCGTCGCTGATCTGGGCGGACTCTATCGCCGCGTCGGCTGCCTCCGAAAGCGAGGTCATGCCCTGCGTGATGAGGTCTTGGAAAAACGCGCCGATCCAGTTGAAGGTGATGAAGAAGACCGCCGCCATGATGAGGACGAACGAGGGAATCGCCGTCCACTTGCCCGTCAGGATCCGGTCGATCTTGCGGCTGCGCTCGTGCTCCTTGCTCTCGCGGGGCTTGACGACCGTCTGCGACACGACGCGCCCGATGAACGAGTAGCGCATGTCGGCAATCGCGGCGGCGCGGTCGAGTCCGCGCTCGCGCTCCATCTGCGTGACGATGTGCTCGATCGCCTCCACCTCGTTGGGCTGGAGGTTGAGCGCCTCGCGGATCTGCTCGTCGCCCTCGACGAGCTTGTTGGCGGCAAAGCGCAGCGGAATCCCGGCCGCCTCGGCATGGTCTTGCACCAGGTGCATGATGCTGTGGAGGCAGCGGTGCACGGCCCCGCCGTGGTCGTGGACGTCGCAGAAGTCCTGGCGGCCGGGCCCCTCCTGATAGTGCGCGACGTGAATCGCGTGCTCGACGAGCTCGTCGACGCCCTCGTTGCGTATCGCGGAGATGGGGACGACCGGAATGCCCAGGATCTTCTCGAGCTCGTTGACCCTGATGGAACCGCCGTTGCCCTGCATCTCGTCCATCATGTTGAGCGCGAGCACCATGGGGATGCCGAGCTCCATGAGCTGCATCGTGAGGTAGAGATTGCGCTCGATGTTGGTCGCGTCGACGATGTTGATGATGCCCTGCGGCTTTTCCTCGAGGATGTAGCGCCGCGAGACAATCTCTTCGCTGGAGTACGGCGACATCGAGTAGATGCCGGGAAGGTCCACGACGTCGGTGTTGGGATGCCCTTTGATCGTGCCGCTCTTGCGGTCGACCGTCACGCCCGGGAAGTTGCCCACGTGCTGGTTGGAGCCCGTGAGCTGGTTGAACAGCGTCGTCTTGCCGCAGTTCTGGTTGCCCGCCAGCGCAAAGTGCAGCACGGCGTCTTCGGGGAGCGGCTTTGCCTCGTCTTCCCGATGGAACCTGCCGCCCTCTCCCAAGCCGGGGTGGTCGATCTCGAGGCTCGTGTCGTCGGGGTCGAACGCGGAGACATGGCGGCTCACCTCGGCGGAGCTGAGCGGCTCGACCTCGATGCGCTTCGCGTCGTCGACGCGCAGCGTGAGCTCGTAGCCGTGGACCGTGAACTGCATGGGGTCGCCCATGGGCGCGTATTTCTCGAACGTGATGACCGCGCCGGGGATGATGCCCATGTCGAGGAAGTGCTGCCGAAGCGCGCCTTCTCCCCCAACGGACCTGATCTTTGCCGAATCGCCGAGCTCGAGGGAGCTCAGCAGAACGGGTGCACTGTTTTGACTCATATCGTTTGCGAACCTAGCCAACTTGCCTCGCGTGCCTTCTCTATTGCCTGAACGGATGCGCGCGGCCCACATTTAGCCGTGCGCGTGGTCTTCATCATACTGTAGTTGCTGCGTGTGCAACGCTCTGTCGCGATATTGTTTCCCATAGCGAACAACTGGCGCTGCCCAGCAGCTTCGCCTTGCCGCCTGCCGTGAGCAAAGCGCCCCACCCATGGCAGGTTTCCGTACGGTGGAGAATCCGTGAATCGAATTCGGGGCTTTCCTTTTGCCGCCGTTTGCTTCATACTGGCGTGCGTTCTTCGCGAAATTCTTTCTTAGGTTCATCACCTTACTGGATTCGCCGCAAGCTCATATGCAGGGTCGGCGAACAGCACACGTTGACGGCGCTCATGCGCTGCGAGCCGCAAGCTCGATTCAAGGAAGCGGCTCGGGTCGAGCAAAATGCACGCTGCCGGATGCAGGTGCGACCGCGCGTCTTTTGCGCGGGGAAACTCAACAACGTGCGAACACGCACATACAACTGAAGAGGTTTTTACACATGACGATTTCTTTCGCCGAACTCGGTCTGTCCACGCCTGTGCTCAAGGCCGTCGAGAAGATGGGGTTCACGTCCCCGACGCCCGTCCAGGAGCAGGCTATCCCGGAGCTTCTCGCAGGTCATGACGTCTGCGCCGCCGCGGCGACGGGCACCGGCAAGACCGCCGCATTCCTCCTGCCCACGCTGAGCAAGCTCGGCCACTACGAGAAGGGCAAGGGCCCGCGTATGCTCGTCGTGAGCCCGACGCGCGAGCTCGCAGAGCAGATCGGCCGCGCCTGCCTGCCCATCTCCCGCCAGACCAAGCACTTCATGCTCACCGTGACCGGCGGCACCAAGTACGGTCCCCAGATCAAGCAGCTGCGCCGCGGCATCGACATCCTCATCGCCACGCCGGGCCGCCTGAACGACCTGCGCGAGCGCGGTGTCGTCGACCTATCCAGCATCGAGGTGCTCGTGCTCGACGAGGCCGACCGCATGCTCGACATGGGATTTTGGCCCGACATCGAGAGCATCCTCGAGGAAGTGCCCGAAAAGCGCCAGACCGCGCTGTTCTCCGCGACCTTCGACCACAGCGTCATGGGCAAGGTCAACAAGGTCCTCAACGACCCGGTCATGATCGAGATCGCGCACCACGGCGAGACCGCCGCGACCGTCAACCAGTACGTGCTGCCCATCGACAACAAGAAGAAGCCCGAGCTGCTGCAGGCGACGCTCAACGAGATGGGCGCCGAGCGCGTCATCGTCTTCACGCGCACGAAGCGCCGCGCGGACGAATGCGCCAAGCTGCTGCACGACGCCGACTTCGTCGCCGAATCCATTCACTCCGACAAGAACCAGAACCTGCGCCGCCGCATCCTCAAGCGCTTCTCGAAGGGGGACACGAACATCCTGGTCGCCACCGACGTGCTCGCACGAGGCATCGACGTCCCGGACGTCGACTACGTCGTGAACTACGACCTCCCCGACGCCGCGGAGGACTACGTTCACCGCATCGGCCGTACCGGCCGCGCTGGCCACGACGGATTTGCAGTCTCGTTCTCCACGCGCGAGTCGCGCAACGAGCTCAACGCGATCCAGAAGCTCATCGACAAGAAGCTGCCGATCATGCCCCTCGAGTCGTTCGAAGTCGACCCGACGATCCTCGAGCCCAAGAAAAAGAAGAAGGAACAGGCCGCGCCCAACGCCGAGAGCAAGCACGAGGGCAAGCGCAAGAGCCGCTCGTTCAAGCCCCATGGCAAAAACGGCGCCCGTCGCTATGCGCAGGGCGGCAAGAGCAAGGGCAACGGGTTTGGCAAGGGCGGACGCTCCCAGAACCGCAGCAACGGAAACGGCTACGGTGACAGTCGCCCGAATGGCCGTTCCAATGGCCGCCC
>CACZQA010000053.1 GCA_902783175.1 uncultured Coriobacteriaceae bacterium | reverse complement strand
GACGCGGTGCCTGATCTGGCGAGCGTGTTCGGCAAGACCACCGACGAGGCGGTCGCGGCCTGCAACGGGCAGCTCTCACTTTCCGGCGACCCGTCTGCCGCCACCGACCCGGAGATTCCCGCGCTCACACAGCTCGTCAACGGCTCGCTCAAGGACACGAGCGGGGTCGTCATCGCGAGCATCGCGCTCGGCCTCGACAAAGACGCGCACATCGTCTACGTGTACGCGGCGTTCGACTTGGACGCGCTCAGCGTGTCGGGCTCGACCTTCGAAGAGCTCGCCGACAGCAACGTCATCGCATCGTCGCTTCTGACCGCGCTCGGCCTTCCCCAAGACAAGGTCGATGCCCTGCCGCTCGACGTCTCCAAAGACCCGAGCGCCCTCGTGGCGAGCGACAAGTCCGCCAAGGAGCAGGCTCAGTTCAAGGGCAGCACGGGTATGGACGCGGCTCCGACCAGCTACAAGCTCACCGAGACCTACGACCATGCGGTGGGAAAGACCCTGGGCGACAACAGCGTCATGCGCACGGCGCTCGTAGAGCTGTGGTAAAAACCCTTGCGCGTCCGTGTGAGTGCGTGTAAACTATCGCGCGTATGTTTCCAAGTGAAGGCGTTTCGTGAGCCTTCCACCTTTCGACGAGCATCTGCTTAGTTGTCTGGTCCCACTCACACATACCGCCTTCGCGGCGGTCTGTCCTTGTGCGCCTGTCAGCTATGCAGCTCGACAGGCTTTTTTATTTGGAGGTGAGCGCCATAGCCGCTCAAGAGTCACGGATTAACGGCGAGATTCGCGCGCCCAAGGTGCGTCTCATCGGTGTCGACGGCAGCCAGCTTGGCATTTACGGCAATGCTGACGCCCAGCGCATCGCCGAGGACCAGAATCTCGACCTGGTGGAGATCGCCCCGAATGCCGAGCCGCCGGTATGCCGCATCATGGACTACGGCAAGTTCAAGTACGACCAGGCAGTCAAGGCAAAGAAGGCCCGCAAGAAGCAGACCAAGATCGAGGTCAAGGAAATGAAGTTCCGCCCCAAGATCGACGTCGGCGACTACGAGACCAAGAAGGGGCATGTCCTTCGCTTCCTCAACAAGGGCAACAAGGTCAAGATCACCATCATGTTCCGCGGACGTGAGATGGCCCACCCCGAGCAAGGTCTGAGCATTCTCGAGCGTCTTGCCGACGACCTCAAGGACCTTGCTGTGGTCGAGTCGCAGCCCAAGATGGAGGGTCGCAACATGCACATGCTCGTTGCGCCGCTCCCCAAGGATGCAAAGAAAAAATCAGAGAGTACGGACACTGATAAAGGAGAAAAAGACAATGCCTAAGATGAAGACCCACAAGGGCACCGCAAAGCGCTTCCGCGTCACCGGTTCCGGCAAGATCATGCGCGCCAAGGCGTACAAGAGCCACATCATGACCAAGAAGTCCCAGAAGCGCAAGCGCAACTTCCGTCACGAGACCGAGCTGGCGCCTGCTGACCTCAAGGTCGTCAAGAAGAACCTGGGCCGTGGCTAATCACGCGCCGTCATTCGTTAGTTTACTAGTAGGAGTTGATAGATAAATGGCACGTGTCAAGCGCGGCGTTAACGCCAGGAAGCACCATCGCACCGTACTCAAGGCAGCCAAGGGCTACTACGGCGCGAAATCCCGTCAGTACAAGGCTGCTAAAGAGCAGGTCCAGCACTCTGGGCAGTACGCATACCGCGATCGCCGCAACAAGAAGCGCGAGATTCGCCGTCTGTGGATTACCCGCATCAACGCTGCTTGCCGCATCAACGGCCTGTCTTACTCTGTGTTCATGCACGGTCTGAAGACCGCCGGCATCGAGCTCGACCGCAAGGTCCTGTCCGATATGGCGATCAAGGACCCCGAGGGCTTTGCCCAGCTTTGCGAGGTTGCGAAGAAAGCTGCTGCGTAGAACAACAGTATCAGGTACCATCCAATGCAAGGGCTGGAGGTCATGACTTCCAGCTCTTGCTGTCTGTAGAGGAGAATACGTGTCAGAAGAGGCGAAGCAAGACGAAGCGTCTAAGGGGCAGGTTGCACAAGGTGGTCCCAGCCCCAAGGTAATGCGCATGGGCACGGCGCCCATCGGCAGGCTCATGTTCGAATTTGGCGTCCCCGCGGTCGCCGCCGTCGTCTTCAACGCCCTCTACAACATCATCGACACGATCTTCCTCGGTCAGGCCATGGGCGAAGTCGGCCTGGCGGCGACCACCGTCGCCGCGCCCGTCATGACCGTCTTGATTGCCATCAGCGTCATCGCCGGCGCCGGCGGCAACGCGCTTGCCGCCATCATGCTCGGCGAGGGCAAGAAAGACCTGGCGGAAAAGACGCTCGGCAACGCGATGACGATCGTCCTGCTCGAGGCAGTGCCCATCGCCCTCATTGCGCTGTTCTGCCTCGACCCCATCTTGCGTGTCGTGGGCGCGACGGACACGACGCTTCCGTACGCGCGTCTGTTCATGCAGATCATCGCGTTCGGCTTCGTGTTCAACAACATCTCGTTCGGCATCAACAACTTCATCAGGACCGCCGGCGCCCCGTATCTGGCGCTCGCGACGGCAGGTGTGGGCACGGTGGCGTGCATCGTGCTCAACTACCTGTTCGTGCTCGTCTTCGGCTGGGGCGTGGCAGGTTCTGCCAGCGCCACGGTGCTTGGCCAGGTCGTCTCGTCGGTGTGGGTGCTCTGGTACTTCATCTTCGACAAGAAGGCGCCGTTCAAGCTGCGTGCCAAAAACCTCGCGCCCGACTGGAAGCTGTGCGGGCGCATCGTCACCATGGGCATGGCGCCGTTTGCCCTGCAGGCTGCCGCGGCCATCACGCAGGTCATCGCCAACTCCACGCTCGCGTACTTGGGTTCCATGGACGTGCTCGGAACGGACGGTGCGCTGGCGAGCATCGGCGTCGTCGTGAAGATCGTCATGTTCGCCGTGTTCCCGGCTATTGGCGTCTCTATCGCCGCGCAGCCGATTCTCGGCTTCAATATCGGCGCGCGCAAGTTCGACCGTGTCAAGCGCGCCTTGTACGACGCGATTATCGTCTCGACGGTGATCCTCGTGTTCTTCTTCGCGATTATCCACCTGTTCCCCGTGCAGCTCGTGAGCCTGTTCGGAGTCGAGCAGCACCTGATGGACTTCTCCATCGTCGCCCTGCAGATCCAGACCTTCTTCATTCCCATCATCGGCGTGCAGATAATCGGCTCCAACTATTTCCAGGCGACGGGCCAGCCCGTCAAGTCGACGATTCTGTCGCTCACCAGGCAGCTCATCTTCGTGCTGCCCATGTACTTCTTGGGCCCGATGATCGTCCCGCATCTTGTTCCCGGCGTCACGCCCCTGCTCGGGTTTTGTTTTGCTTTTCCTGTGGCGGATATCCTATCGGTCGTGCTTTGCTCTATCTTCTTGGTAAGAGAAATACGTCGACTCGACGTGTTGGCAGCTGAGCAGAAAAGGATGGGTGAGCCGAATGAGCGAACTGACGTTCGTGAAAGTCGATGAACCTGAGCATATAGCCGAGCTGGCAAATTTTGCCGGAGACATCTTCGAGGAGTACTTCTCTCAGATCCTTCCCCAGAACAAAGTCGATTACCTGGTCCAGTACCTGCTGGGTACCGAGACCATCACGCGCGAGATCGCCGACGAGGACTACGAGTACTACTTTGCCGATGCCGACGGCGCGCATGTGGGCTTTGTCGCCGTTGCCCCCAAAGACGACCATCTGTACCTGAGCAAGCTCTACCTGACGAAGGGCAACCGCGGCAAGGGGTACGGCAGGCAGGAACTGCAGTTCGTCAAGCAGCGTGCCCGCGCGCACGGGCTCGACAAGATCCGCCTCAACTGTGCACGCGAGAACATCGCGAGCCTCGACCGCTACGACCATATGGGCTTCAAGAAGGTCAAGAAGGTTGATGCCCAGGTGGGCGAGGGTATCCAGATGAACGACTACGTCCTTGAATACGACCTGCCCGGCGCTTCAGAGGACCCCACGCAAGCGTAAGACAGCTCGGCCGTACTGTCTCAACGGCACGGAAAGCCGCGTGTTCACATCCTATGATTGCCGTTAGAGCGTATCTGATAACACGTCGGCAATGGGAGATGAGCAGGCTATGGCAGTTGCAGAGATTACGAGGGCGCAAATCGTCGCCGATGCGCAAAACGGCAGGGTCAGGCTGAAAGTCGGCAACCCCGTGTTGTGTATGGAGTGGGTCAACGAGATGGTCGAGCGCTACTCGGACCATATCGAGAACATGACCGAGCGCCTGACGATGTTCGAAGAAGCTCCTGCCGGTGGCATGAAAAACCCGCTCGCGGACACGAGCGTGGTCATCGCCCGCCTCGAGGTCCTCCTGGGCGAGCTCGGGTATTAAGCGCTTCCTCCTCTTCAGGGCATCGCCCGCCTGCAAAAACGCAGGCGGGCATTTTTTATGCCCCTCTTTATTTTCTTCCAAATAGCAAGATGCGTGACATATCGACCCGATGTGTCTCAGCAACGAGACAGCGCTCCCTACGTGCATCAGAAGCGTCGCTGCTGTTCTGCCAGGTCGCTCGTAAAGTCATTGGTGGCGAAACCATATGCCGCCAAAATGCCGTGCGAGTGAGACGCGCGGCGCGCAGAGAGGGGAATGCTGCACGGCGATATCGATGCGGAGCCGTGCAGCGTTCCACGCGAGCAGACAAGTTTTGGGGCTTGTCACAATGGAAAGAAGGAAGGGTATGAGCGCAGAAGAAAAGAAAGCCGAGATTAACTCCTCGGCGCGCGCATGGGTCGTCGCGATTGTCGCGATCCTGGCATCGATTCTCATCTCGGTCAACAACAACAAGCTGCCGGCAACGGCAACGCTTGTCCTCCCGGCTCTCGGGATGGATACGGGCCAGATGAGCTTCCTGATGTCTCTGAACGGCTATGTCGGGTTTGTCCTGGCATTCTTCGCAGCGAGCATCATCGTCAAGTTCGGCACCAAGAAGGCGACGCTGATGGTCCTGATTTGCGCATTGGTCGGTGCTGCGATCAGCGCCTTCGCGCAAACCTACGAGCTGCTCGTCGTTGGGCGCCTCATCGAGGGCGTCGGCTATTCGTGCATCGGAACGGTTATCCCCGTGTTGTTCTCCGAGTGGTTCCCGCCCAGCAAGCGCGGCGTTCCCAACGGCATCTTCTCCGTGTGGGTCCCGCTCGGCTCGCTGTTCATCATGGGCACCTCCGGCTTCTTCTTCAACGTCGGCGATCCCTCCACGTACCACAACGTGTTCTGGTTCGTCGTCGTGCTGCTGGCCGTCATCACCGTCGTGTGGGTTCTCGCCGTGCACCAGCCCGAGCACAACTATCTCGAGGCGGAAGGCGACAGCTCCGAGCCGGCTAAGGTCTCCGAGGGCTTCAAGAGCCTGTCCGTGTGGGTTGCCATGATCGCCTTCGCCGCGTTCTCCCTGGGCACCGCCTGCGTCATGAATTTCGAGACCACCTACATGGTCCAGACCATGGGCATGGACCAGGGCGCTGCCAACGGCACGTTCAACATCGTCAACATCGCCGTCATCATCGGCGGCGTCGTCATCGGCTTCGTCATGAACGCCGTCACCAAGACCGGTCCGCGCCTGATCATCCTCGTCGTCGCCTCCATCGTCTTGGGAGTCTCGTTTACCACCGCCTACACCGTCACCGCGGGCAGCTTCACGCTCTGGGCGATTGTCTTCGGCCTGTCCAACGGCATCGTCCCCGCCATCTTCTTCACGATGGTCGCAGAGATCGCACCCAAGCCCGAGCTCGCCTCCGTCTCTGCGACGCTCATGTCGCTCGGCCAGTGCGTCGGCGGCATCCTGTTCGGCGTCGTCGGCGTCGTCGTCGCCTCTGGGTGGGGCGCTGCCACCGGCATCCTCGCCACAGCTGGCATCGTCTTGGCACTCGGTTCTGTCGCACTTCTGATCATCCTCAAGGCTCGCGCGAGAAAGCGCGCCGGAGTGGAGCAAGCCTAAACGCTCCACGCTCAATTGGTTCTACTCGGGCGGACTTGATGCAGATCCTGCCCGCCCGATGGGGAAGTTACGTCTACAAGTTTGGAGTACCGCTATGGAGTTTGAAAACGACCTCGGTAAACCCTGGAAGTACCAGGAAGGCGACTTCACAGTCGTGCGTTCTTCGGTCTGGTCTCCCCCGGGTTGCCACCCGGTAGGATGCGGCATCAAGGTCTATGTCGACAAGAACGGCAAACTCGACCACATCGAGGGCGACGAGAACGACCCGATCACCCAGGGCCGTCTGTGCCCGAGGTGCCTCGCGATGAAGGACTACGTCTACAACCCGCACCGCGAGGTCTATCCCATGAAGCGCCCGCACGACAAGATCGGCGACGCCGACGCCTGGGAGCGCTGCAGCTGGGACGAGGCCCTCGACCTCATCATGGACAAGTGGGACGAGATCACCGGCAAGTACGGCCGCAAGACGATGGCGATCCACGTTGGCACGGGCCGCGACGGCATGCTCTCCCAGGACTTCCAGCTCTCCATCTTCCGCACGCCCAACCTGGCCTACACGCAGTCCGGCTACGCATGCTACCAGCCGCGCATGATGGCCTCCCAGATGGTGCTGGGCGCCCTGTACCCCGAGCTCGACTACGCCGGCGGCCTCGAGGGCGGCTACGATGATCCGCAGTACCAGGTTCCCGAGCTGATGGTCATCTGGGGCAAGGCTCCGCTCGAGTCCAACCCCGACGGCTTCTTCGGCCACAGCATCATCGACCTGATGAAGCGCGGTGCGCGCCTGTTCTCCGTCGACCCGCGCGTCAACTGGCTGAACAGCCGCTCCGAGCTGCAGCTGCGCGTGCGCAACGGCACGGACGCCGCTCTTGCCATGGCCTGCTGCAACATCATCATCAACGAGGGCCTCTACGACGCCGACTTCGTCGAGAAGTGGACCTACGGCTTCGACGAGTTCAAGGAGCGCGTCAGCGCCATGACGCCGGAGAAGGCCGCAGAGATCTGCGAGGTCCCGGTCGAGGACATCTACACCTTCGCCCGCGAGTACGCCAAGGCAAAGCCCGCCTCCATCGCCTGGGGCCTGGCGTTTGACCAGAACACCAACGGCATGCAGGCCGGTCACTGCGTCCTGGCCATGATTGCCATGTGCGGTAACCTCGACGTCCCCGGCGGCAACATCATCGCCGACCTCTCCATGCCCGAGGACCTCACGGCCGAGGCCGCTGCCGGCCAGGCTGGCAACGACACCGATACCCGCTCGTTCATCACCGAGGGCTGGTACCAGATGACCGACGAGGAACGCGCAGAGTGCATCGGCATGGACGAGTTCCCGCTGTACTGCAACCAGATCACCGGCTGCCAGGCAGACTGCATCCTCGACACCATGGAGACCGACGACCCCTATCCGGTCCGCTTCGGCTGGATCGCGAACACCAACCTGCTCGCCCCGACGAACTCCGCAGAGCCCAGCAGGTGGCATGATGCGCTGGTTCGCTCCTACGGTGCACCCGACGGATTCGCGTTTGGCACCGACGTGATGATTACCCCGACCATCCAGTGCTGCTGCGACGTCTTCCTGCCCATCAGCACCGTCGTCGAGCATGATGGCGTCAACCGCACCCACTACGGCGCGGCATCCATCACCACCGGCGTCGGCAACAAGGCCATCACCGTCGGCGAGGCCAAAGCTGACCTCGAGATCTACTGCATGCTCGCCAAGCGCATGGCCGAGCGCCATCCCGACGACCCGAAGGCCCAGTTCGCGTACAACAAGTACCCGGATTACCATGACTACCTCAACAAGAACCGCCTCGAGGGCCGTCACAAGTTCGACGAGGTCAAAGAGGTCGTCAAGTTCAAGCGCAAGGTCTACTACAAGAAATACGAGACCGGCAAGCTCCGTCCCGACGGCAACCCCGGCTTCCTGACCCCGACGGGCCGTATCGAGCTGTGGTCGACCATGTACAACACGAACGGCATGGATCCGCTGCCCTACTACTACGAGCCCGACCAGTCGCCGCGTCCGACCGACGAGCGCACCGAGCAGCTCAAGAAGGAGATTCCGGCGTCGCCGTTCATCGAGCCCGAGCATCTTGCCAAGTGGCACGAGCGCGACCTGACGCACGAGGAGATCATGGAGAAGTACCCCTTCATCCTCTCCACGGGTGCCCGCCGCTTCACCTCGTTCCACTCCGAGCACCGCGAGGTCGCCATCCTGCGCGAGATCGACCAGAACCCGCGTCTGGAGATCAACCCGGCAGACGCCGCGGCCAAGCACATCTCCGACGGCCAGTGGGTGCGCATCTGGAACCAGTATGGCCAGGCAAAGTACAAGGCGCTTGTTTCCCAGAAGGTGCGCCCGGGTCATCTCGAGGCAGAGCATGGCTGGTGGTTCCCCGAGCAGGACGGCTCCGAGCCCTCGCTGTTCGGCGTGTTCCAGTCCAACTGCAACGACCTGGTTCCCGAGCATCACAACAACAACCTCGGTCTGGGCGCTCCGTACAAGAGCAACTGCTGCAACGTCGAGCCCATCAACGAGAACCTCGACGTGGACATCAACGCGTTCTATAAGGAATTCGGTTTGAACGACGAGTACACCGACTCGATCGTCGTAAAGGAAGGGGAGTAGAGACCATGCCTCAGTACGGACTACTCATCGACTATCAGTACTGCACTGGTTGCCACTCCTGCGAAGTGGCCTGCAAGGAAGAGCACGGCTTTGGCGTTGGCAAGTGGGGTATCCGCGTCTTCGACGACGGCCCCTGGCAGAAAGACGACGCGGACGATCAGGGCCACTCCTTCAACTTCAACCACATCCCGGTTCCGACCGACCTGTGCGACCTGTGCAAGGAGCGTCTCGGCCGCAACCGTGAGCCGGTCTGCGTGCACAACTGCCTGGGCGCCTGCATGAAGTTTGGCACCCTCGAGGAGCTGAACGCAGAGCTCGCCAAGAAACCCAAGCAGGTCCTGTGGGCTCCAACCGATATCGAGCTGTAAGCCTGTAGCGCCCGAATAACCGAGGGCGAGACATCTGGCGGCAGTCCCGATGCAAAGGGGTTGCCGCCAGTGTTTTGCCCGAAGACAAGGAGGGGGAATCATGTACCGAAGGAAGTACATGTCAGGAGACGAGCTCAGCACGGCAAATGTCGTGGGCATCCTCGCCCTGTTCTGCTGCATGTCGGAATTTGCCATTCTGACGCCGTCCATCGCAGCGTTCTCGCAACATTTTGCAGGCACGGACATCACCACCATCATGTTCGCCAACAGCATCACCGGGGTCGTTTCCGTCCCCGTCGGCATCATCTCCGGCAGTGCGCTCCACAAGGTGGGCTTCAAGCCCGCGGGGTTGCTCGGCGTCTTGATCATGTCGCTGGGTGGAGCCTTCCCGTTTCTGATGCCCGGCATCACCGATTACACGTACGTCATCGTCTCGCGCATCATCGTGGGCGTTGGGCTTGGCATCATGTTCCCGGTGGGCAACGCCACCATAATCGCTTTTTTCGACGGTGAGCGCCGCGAGCGGCTTCTCGGCTTCGGCATCACCATCCAATTCGTGTTCAACCTGATCTACACCACGCTTGCGGGGTATCTGACCGAGCTCGGCTGGAACTACTCGTTTCTCGCGTATCTGATTGGCCTCGTGCCACTCGTTATCGCGGCCATCTGGATGCCCGAGGCCAAATGGCACGTGCTCGACAAGGCGGACAAGGGGATCCCCACCGCTGCGGCGAAGGGGCCCAAGGAGAAGGTCCCGCGCGCCATCTGGGGTTATGCCCTGTTCGCACTTGCCTGCTGGACCTGTGTGGTCACCGTGCAGATCGTCACCTCGAGCGTCCTCGACGCCCGTCAGCTGGCAGGCCCCGGCGAGGCGGCGCTCGTCATCAACTGCTGTGGCATCGGCACCATCGTGTGCGGTCTGCTCTTCCCGTACCTGGTGCGCGTGTTCAAGGCACGGCTGTTTGGTGTGGGCGCGCTGATCACGGCGCTTGGCATTCTGCCCGTGTTCTTTGCCGACAACACCATCGTGTACGCAATCGGCGTGTTCCTGCTCGGCTTTGGCGGGTCGGCGTTTTTCACGGCGGCGCAAGATGCCACCGGCAACCTTGCCCCCAAGACGCGTGTTCCGTTTGTGTCGGGCGTCATGACCTCGATGATGAACCTTGGGCCCTTCATCGGCCCCTACGTCTTCGCGGCGTCCATGGCGGCAATGCCGGCGATGGGCCTGAACGCGGTTTTCCCGGTGCTTCTGGTGATCGCCCTCGCGTGTGCGGTTATCGGTCTGGTGCATCCCATGAAGGCGCTCGTCGCAAAGAAAGATGGGGCGGCGGCCCAGTCTTGAGCGTCGCGAGAGGCGGCTCTCGCGCGGCGCGGGTCTAATAGCCTGGCGCTCCGGGAATCGTCGGGGCGTTGGGCGAGAGGTGAATCTGGCTCACGTAGCCCTTGGGGCGCTTGCGTGGGTCGACGGGCTTTTCCAGCAGCTCCCGCAGCTCGGCGGGCACGCACTCGACCATCCACGCGCACGCCTCTTCGAGCGTGCAGTCGTAGTTGCCGTAGTGCCAGTCCGGGAAGAGGTGGACTTCGGACTGCACCGTCGCGTTGACCATGAAGCGCAGTTTCTCGGTCAGTTCGACGCCGTGGAACTCGGTGATC
Source organism: uncultured Coriobacteriaceae bacterium (assembly GCA_902783175.1). Lineage (GTDB taxonomy): Bacteria > Actinomycetota > Coriobacteriia > Coriobacteriales > QAMH01 > CACZQA01. The sequence continues at coordinate 774 of CACZQA010000053.1, read as the reverse complement.
GTGCGCTCGAGGGCGGCGATGCGCAGGCGCGGCGCGTACTGGTCGAGCGAGTTGTAGTCGTTTGACTTGGCGGCGTTGCGGAAAAACGAGATATGGCGCGAAACCGTCAGCTCGGACGAGTAGTAGCCCTCGTACCACGACATCGTCCGCCCGATTTCGTTGGCACCGGTGTGGTGGATATAGCTCACGTACCACTGGACGATGCTGAACTTGTCCGTGAAGTAGCGGTAGAACGTCGCGCGCGAGATACCGGCGCGTTTGCAGATGGCAGAGACCGGGATCTTGTCGAGGAGTTGGCCTTCCATGAGATGCTCGAGCGCCTTGGCGACGGCGATCTTCGTGTCCACGTTGGAGAAGAGGGTGATGCTGTTGGGTTCCTGTATGCGTCCTGGGGTAGAGCTCACTGCATCTCCTCGTGGTTGCCGGCGTGCTGCGCTGCATATATATAGATTTCTAATTATAGGACAAGTAGATAATCTATTTGTGTAGATGAGGTAATTTCAAATGGCACGTTGCTTCTATTGCTGTCATTGCGGCAGGTGCGGCCCTGGCTCCGGCGGCGGGGGAAAGCTCAATCCACTCGGGTACTGCCCGTTTTGTCAAACGCATAATCCCGGCGATGCGGCCGTGTGCGCCACGTGCGGCAAGCCGCTGCCAAAACCCGCGGGAAAGCTAGAGCGCGAGGGCAACGGCCAAGGGGACGGCAATTTGTAGCGGGAATATGTTTGCAAAATCAATTTGCCATTTTCCGGTGCAAATGCGCTATAATCCGTT
>CACZQA010000052.1 GCA_902783175.1 uncultured Coriobacteriaceae bacterium | reverse complement strand
GCCCCTCGTCACTCGGACGCGGCGTCCGAGAACCTGTGCGCTATCGCCGACGCCGCGAATTCGGCGGCGCCGTCCCCCGCGACGGCGTTGATGTTGCTCGTGAACTCCCCGCCGGCGCCGTACGCCGCGCCGAGCTGCGCGAAGATCTCGTCCGTGCACGTGTAGTAATTATCCGTGATGAATGCCTGGATCTTTGCCGCCTGCTGCTGGGCTTGCGCGCAGGCGGGGTCGGCACCGCTTTTCGCCATCGAGCCGAACGGCACGAACAGCTGCATCAGCCTCGAACCCAGATCTGCCTCCTGTTCATGCGTGCGCCCAGCGTGCTTCTCCTCGAACTCTCCCCAGACTTGCGTGTTACCCCACTCCTGCTTCGCGCAACGCGTGTACTCGTCGATCTTTCCCGTGTCGAATGCCTCGAAACTCACCGTGCCGTCCTCCTTTCCGCGCAGCGATTCCGCGCGCAGCGATTCTGCCAACCCAATAAGGTCATCGAGATGCTGGCGCCGCATCCTCAGCAGCTCGACCTGCTGATCGAGCGCGCGTTCTCTGTCGAATCCGGGCGAGTCGAGGACGCGCCGAATGTCCTCGAGCGAAAACTCCAGCTCCCTGAACAGGAGGATCTGCTGGAGTCGCCGCAGATCGTCGTCGCTGTAGAGCCGATAGCCCGCGTCGCTCCTCGACGAGGGGGAGAGCAGACCGATCTTGTCGTAGTAGCGCAGCGTGCGGATGCTCACGCCCGCAAGCTCGCTCACCTGCCCAACCGTCTTCACGCGTGCCCCCTTTCTCGATGCTGCTGCCACAATACAGGGTGACGTAACGTCAGGGTCAAGCCCTCGCGAGAAACATTATCTGAACCCATCACTAAAATGACACGATACCCACGGTCCCTCGTGCCAAAGTGAACCGATACCCACGGCCCCTCGTGCCAAGATGTGCGGTACTATTGGACGAGTTACGAGAGGAAGGACCCCCGAATGGAAAAACAGCAGCTCGGACAGTTCGCGGCGATGGCCGAATGCAAGTCTATGCAGGAAGTCGAGGAGAAGCTCGGACTCCCCAGGGCGGAATCGAGCAAGATCTTGATGGGCCTCGAGGCGGAGCTCGGCGTTCCGCTGATGAACCACGACCATGACGGCCTCGAGCTGACGAGCTACGGCAAGATCCTCGTCGACGCGAGCACGCACATCATCGTCGACTTCTCGCGCCTCGAAGACTCCATCAAAAAGGAGATGGCGCGCCAGGAGACCACCATCCGTGCAGGCGTCTTTGCCGCGACGCACTGCTTCGTCATGATGCCGCAGATCGCGACCCAGTTCCCCAAAAAGAACTTCGTCGTCTCGTTGTGCGTCTCGCGCGAGGTCGTCAACGACCTCAAGAAGGGTCGCATCGACTTTGCCATCATCCCGCACTGGGCCGTTAAGGGCGAGCCGCTCGAGTTCCTCGGCATCGAGGTCGAGCAGGCCTACCTGTCCGTCCCCTTCAACTCCAAGCTCGTCACCAAGGACAAGATCACGCTCGACGACCTCGCGTCCGAGCCGCTATCCCTTGTCAACGACATCTACGGCGTCACGCAGTGGTACGAGGACATCTACGCCGAATGCGGCGGCGACATGTCGCGCGTCCAGCGCTCCGATTCCGACGAGTATCTCCTCCACATGGACGACACGCCGCGCAGCAACTTCAGCTCGTCGGTCATGCAGATGTTCACGAGCGCAGGCGCCGACCGTCAGGAGATCCCGATCGACGCCGACGTCGCGCGCCGCGAGATCGGCATCGCCTACCGCAAGGACCACGAGGACAAGCTGCGCCCGATCCTGGACTACGTCGAGGCAAACAAGGACGTGCTCTACGGCGAGCACGCGTTCTTGCCGCACCTGCTCTACCCGTGCCGCATCGACAACCTCGATGTCGTGAAAAACGAGATCTAGCGCCGAGCAAAGCCACACGCCACGCGGGGCCCGCCAAGAAGGTGGGCCCCGTTGCTTCTTTTACCACGCTCCTCAGCGCGCTTCTTACCACGCTCCTTGCCGCATTCAACCGAAGGGCCCACGCATGACCACGCACACGCACGTCGCCAAGACGCTCGCACCACTCGCGCTTACCGCAGCGCTCGTGCTCGCACTCACGTCCCCACTGGTTGGCTGCGCCGGCGCGCCCGCTGCCTCGCGGCAGAGCAAGCTCAGCTCAAACGATCCTGTCACCGTAACGGTGTGGAACTACTACACTGGCACCCAGCTCGACAGCTTCAACGAGCTCGTCGACGAGTTCAACCGCACGCGCGGCAAGGAGCTCGGCATCGAGGTGCAGTCCACGAGCCAGGGCTCGCTCGACGACCTCGAAAACGCCGTCGTCGCAGCAGCCGACAAGAGGGTGGGCGCGGGCGAGGTGCCCACGATGTTTCCCGCCTACGCCGACATCGCGCTCAGCATGAACGAGCGGGGCATCTTGCAGGACGTGAGCGGTTACCTGACAGACGCCGAAAGGGCCAACTACGTGGACGGCTACCTCGCCGAAGGCGACCTCGACGGCACGGGCGGGCTCAAGATCTTCCCGATTGCCAAGGCAACGGAGGTCATGGTGCTCAACCGCACCGACTGGGACAAGTTCGCCGAGGCCACCGGTGCCACGACCGACGACCTGGCAACCATCGAGGGCGTCACGCAGACGGCCAAGATGTACTACGACTGGACCGACGGCCTCACCCCCGCTCGCGACGACGGCAAGGCGCTGTTCGGGCGCGACGCCATGGCCAACTACCTCATCATCGGCTCGCAACAGCTCGGTCACGAGCTCATCGGGCGCAATGCGGACGGAACGGCCGCCCTCGACTTCGACAAGGCGGTCGCGCGCAGGCTCTGGGACAACTACTACATCCCCTACCTCAACGGCTACTACTCCGCCATCGGGCGCTTCCGCAGCGACGACATGAAGACCGGCACCATCATCGCCTACGTGGGCTCCTCGGCAAGCGCCTCGTTCACGCCCGCGGCGGTGTCACCCGCAGGTGACACGCGCTACGGCATCGAGACGCAGACGCTTCCCGCGCCCGAGTTCGAGGGCGGGAAAAGCGTCGCCGTGCAGCAGGGCGCGGGCATGGTGGTGACGAAGTCCGATGACAGGCGGGTCGAGGCGGCAGTCGAGTTCCTCAAGTGGTTCACGCAGCCCGAGCACAATTCCAAGTTCGCGCTTGACACGAGCTACCTGCCCGTCAAGAAATCCGCCAACGACCTGGACGAGATCGTCTCGCATGCCGACGATGGGAACACCACCGAGGCCGCAAGGCAGGCGCTCTCTGCGGCGATTAGCACCGTCAACGGCAGCTCGATGTACACACCGCGCCCCGTCGTCAACGGCACGTCGATCAGGTCCGTGCTCGAGTCCGCGCTCTCCGACAAGGCAGCGGCAGACCGCAAGGCGGTCGTCGAACTGATGGCCGGCGGGACGCGCCGCTCCGATGCCGTCGCAAAATACGCAACCGATGCGAACTTCGAGGCCTGGTACGCCGACACGCTCGCAAAGCTCGAGGCGGCGGCACATGAAGGCTAAACTGCACGCGCACGACAGCGAGCATTCCATCTTTCTCAGGGTCCTCGTCCCGCTCATGGCCCTCGTCGCCATCGAGGTCGTCATCATGCTGTGCACCGTCGCGCTCACCAACGTCGCCGCCGATTCTTCCCAGAACACGCGCGACATCGTGAGCGGCAAGCTCGCCGCGCGCGCCACGTACCTGCAGTCCACCATGGCCAACGACTGGATGAACATCGGGCAGTACGTCGACAGGTCAAACAAGATCGTCGAAGAGCAGATTGAAAGCGGCGGCATACGCGAAGACGAGCTCGGGCAGGACAATGCCGCCAACGACGCCCTGCTCGCCAAGCTGTCGCAGACGACGCTCAACATGATGCGCGTGAGCTGCTCGACCGGCGCCTACCTCGTCCTCAACACCCAAGACCTCGACGAGACGAACCAAAGCGGGCAGCGGCGCAACCTGCCCGGAGTCTACCTCCGCGACCTCGACCCCCTCTCAAAGCCTGCGGACAGCGACTCCGACATCCTCATCGAGCGCTCCCCCGCCACGGTCGTCGAGAAGCTCGGCATCACGACGGACCGAGGGTGGAACTCGCGCTTTGACTTCTCCACCGCCGACACGCCCTACTACCCGTTCCTGTACGAGCCGTTCGAGAAGGCGCTCCACGCAAACGGCTCGTACACGTGGAGCGACCTCGGCTACTGGAGCTCTTCTGCGGGCATCTTCGAGGAGAACCGCCCAGCGATCACCTACTCCGTCCCACTCATGCTCTCGGACGGCACGGTGTACGGCGTGCTCGGCATCGACATCACCGATGCGTACCTCGAGACGTTGCTGCCGGCAGGCGAGCTTGCCAAGGACGCGACCGGCTCGTACTTTGTGGGCGTCACCTCCCCCGACGACGCAGACGCGCTCGAGAGCTGCGTGTCCACGGGAATGATGAGGCATCAGACCGCGACGGGCGCCGGCAGCAGCGTGAAGATCGACCGCACCAGCAACTACGTCGACACCATCCCGCTCAAAAACTACAGTTCGAACGCGCCCTACGACGAGACGAGCTGGGTTATCGGCTGCGCCGTCCCCACCACGACGATAGACGAGCGCGCCGGCCAGATTCGGCTCGCCTTCGCGATTGCCGCCGCTGCCGTCTTGGCCGTCGGCATCGTGGGCAGCCTGCTGGTCGCGCTCACCATCTTGCGCCCCATGCGCCGGCTCGAGCACGCGCTGGAGGGCACCGACGGCAGCGGCATCGTCTCGCTGCCCAACACGGGCATCCGCGAGGTCGATGGCCTCTCGCGCGAGGTCGAGCGCCTGAGCCGCGACATCGTGGAAAACGGCCAGCGCTTCTCCAAGACCATCCAGATGGCGACAGAAAGCCTCGGCAGCTTCCAGGCAGACGAGGCGACTGGCGCGCTGTACATCTCGGACGGCTTCTTCGAGGTCTTTGGCATGAAGGCGCCCGTCAAGCCCGCGGAGATGACGGTCGCGGCGTTCGACGCGTTTCTCGAGAAGCTGGCGGAGCACTCCGTCGAGGCCGAGGCGGGCATAGACGGCGAGGTGTTCGAGATCGGCTCGGGCAGCGACCGGAGGTACGTGAGGCTGCGCATCGCGCAGGACGGCACGGTCCGCTACGGTCTGGCAGAAGACATCACGCAGCTGGTGCTCAGGGAGCGCATGCTCGTGTTCGAGCGCGACCACGACGCGCTGACCGGCATGCTCAACCGCAAGGCGTTCCAAAACGCGATGGCCTCGCTGCTCGAGGAGGGCGGCAAGAAATTTGCGTGCGCGGCCTTACTCATGATGGACCTCGACAACCTCAAGCTCGTCAACGACAGCTACGGCCATGCGGTGGGAGACGAGTACATCAAAGCCGCCGCGGACACGATCGTCGACGCGCTGCCCAAGCACGCGCTGTGCGCGCGCATCTCAGGCGACGAGTTCAACGTGTTCGTGTACGGGAGCACCCGCGAAGAGGTGCGCGGCCACATCATCGCGCTGCGCGACGCGTTCTCGAGCGCGGCCATCGACATCGGAGGGCACGAGCAGCGCAGCGTGCGCATCTCGGCGGGCATCTCGTGGTACCCGAAGGATTCCACGAGCTACGAGTCGCTTCTACGCTTTGCCGACTCGGCCATGTACGTGGCTAAGAGCAGGCGCAAGGGCACGTTCGAGAACTTCGACATGAGAAACTACCGTGGTGAGGAGGAACTGCGCATCAAGCGCGAGGCTTTTGTGGTGCTGCTCGAGCAGAGGCTGCTGCACTACGTGTTCCAGCCGATCGTCGAGGCAAAGACCGCCCGCATCTACGCGTACGAGGCGCTCATGCGTCCCGACCACGAGGCGTTCAAGTCGCCGCTCGACGTGCTGAGCACCGCGCGTCTGGAACGCAAGCTCAACCAGGTGGAGGAACTCGCGGTGCCGCTCGCCATCCAGACCTTCGTCGCGCATCGCGCCACGGGAAAGATCGCCCCGCACACGAAGCTGTTCTTCAACACCATCGCCAACCAGAGCCTGCCCGCCGCAGCGGCCGAGGCACTCAACAGCGAGTCGATGCCCGCGAGCGATGCCGTCATGGAGGTTACCGAGGAAGACGCGATCGACTACGGGCTGTGGGAGAGCAAGGTCGCGCCGTTTATCGCGCGCGGGGGCAAGGTCGCCCTCGACGATTACGGCTCGGGATACAACAGCGAGAAGGTGCTGCTGCACATCTCGCCCGATTACATCAAGGTGGACATCTCGATCGTGCACAACATCGACGTGAGTGCCGACAAGCGCGCCATCATGAAGTACATCGTGAACTTCGCGCATCAGCGCGACAAGCTCGTGATCGCCGAGGGTGTCGAGACCGAAGACGAGGTGCGGACCTGCATCCAGCTCGGCGCGGATCTGCTGCAGGGGTACTACCTCGCACGGCCTGCCGCGCTGCCGCCGACCCTCACCGACGACCAGCGACGCACCATCCTGGCAATGAGCGAGTAGTGTGCGGGTGTGCGGGCGGCAATAAATGCGCGAGATGTGTGGCACTGCCACGTTTCCCGCGCTGCGAACGTGGGATGTGTGGCACTGCCACGTTTCTCGCGCACGCGGACGCCCTTGCTACAATGGCACGAACACAGCAAAACGAAGGGAACAACATGGCAAT
>CACZQA010000051.1 GCA_902783175.1 uncultured Coriobacteriaceae bacterium | reverse complement strand
GCCCTTGAAGCCCGGCTCGGTCTCGGTGATCTCGAGGTCGACGAACATGGGCGGATCGACGCTGATGAGCTTGCCGTCGGCGTACTGCGCCAGGCAGGTGTCGCCCTCCTTCAGCCAGACGATCTTGTCGCCGAGCATGTCTGCGGGAACCTCGGGCTGCTCGTAGGTGACGGGATCCATGAAGTAGTAGGTCTCGCCGTCGTTCCAGGAGTACTCCATCTCCTTGGTCTCGAGGCGGATGTCATCGAACTTGTCGTTGGGGCGGAACGTGTACTCGACAACGCGACCGGTGTTGATGTCCTTGAGCTTGGTACGGATGAATGCACCGCCTTTGCCAGGCTTCACATGTTGGAATTCGACGATCGTGCAAAGCTTGTTGTTGTACTTGATGCACATGCCGTTCTTAAAGTTCGAGGGCTGTACGCTCACAGCTATCCTGCCTTTCTCTAGATATAAACTTTCAACATTCTACTCTACGACGACAAGCTCGTGGCTCAAGCCGCAGAAATTCACATAACCATCTGCCGTCACGACGCCGCAGTCCTCGATGCGCACGCCGTTTTGGCCCGTGATGTAGATACCCGGCTCGTCGGTGACCACGTTGCCGGCGACGAGAGGCTTGTCGTAGCGCGGCGACAGCAGCGGCGCCTCGTGGATGTCGAGCCCGACGCCATGGCCGAGCGCATGCCCCATCCTGCCGCCGAAGCCCGCCGCGGCGAGCACCGCCTCGGCAACCGCCTGCATCTCTGCACCGGTGACGCCCGCCTTGATGGAGTGGCGGACCTCCTCGTTCGCGAGCTTGACCGTCTCGTAGATGCGCAGCTGCTCCTTGCTCGGCTGGCCGATGCACAGGGTGCGCGTCGTGTCGGAGCGATACCCGTTGAGGCGCGCGCCGAAGTCGACCACGACGAGGTCGCCGGGTTGCAGGGTGCGATCGCCCGGCACCGAGTGCGGGTTTGCGCTGTTGGCGCCCGAGGCGACGATGTTGGCAAACGCGAGCTCGTCGGCGCCGTTTTTCCGCATCGCCAGCTCGAGCTCGAGCGAGGCGTCGCGCTCCGTCATGCCGACGTGCAGCTTGCCCACGAACTCGAGGAAGGATTTGGACGCGACCTCCTGCGCCGCCTTCATGAGCTCGACTTCCTCTGGCTCCTTCACGGCGCGCAGCGCGAGGATGTCGCCATGACCCTCGACGAATTCGACCTTGGGGTTCTCCTCGACGAGCGCGCGGTACAGGGCAAGCGAGATATCGGTGTCGATGAGCACCTTGCCGCCCTGCAGACCCGCGCCCTGCAGGAAGGCGGCGACGAACTGTGCCGCCGACACGCGCTCGTCGTCGATCTGCCAGATGCCCTCGTCCTTGGCGCGCGTGCGCATCGCCGTCGAATAGCGCATGTCGGTATGCAGGGAGCACGCGGCCTGGGTCACGACCGCGATGTGGGCCTGCTCGGTATCGAAGACCCGTTCGAAGCCGGTGAGCCACATGAGGTCGGTCGTCGAGCGGGCGATGACGGCGTCGATGCCGCGTTGTTCCATGAGCGCACGCAGGCGCTCGATGCGTTTTGCAACTTTCATTGTGCGAGATGCTCCAATACCAAGTCGACCGCGCGCAGATAGCCTTCCTTGCCAAGCCCCTTCACCTGGCCGATGCAGGCATCGACCAGCACGGACTTGCTGCGGAAGTCCTCGCGTTTGGAAATGTCCGATATGTGAATCTCCACCACGGGCACGTCCACGCTCGTGATGGCGTCGTGGATCGCGTAGCTGTAGTGGGTGTAGGCGCCGGGATTGAACACGATGCCGTCGTAGACGCCCTGGCTCTGCTGGATCTTGTCGATGAGGGCGCCTTCGTGGTTCGACTGGTAGCAGTCGAGCTCGGCTCCGCGCTCCCGGGCGTAGTCCATCACCATCGCCTCGATGTCGGCAAGCGTCGTGGTGCCGTAGATCTCGGGCTCGCGCTGCCCCAGAAGGTTCAGGTTCGGCCCGTTCATGAGCAGAAGCCGCGTCATTTCTCGCCCCACATCTTCCCGCCGTTCTTCTCGATGAGGCGCGACTTGGCCATGCACCACGCCTCGAGGTGCGAGATGATCGTGTCGTCTGCCACCGGCTGGACCTTCCAGCTGGTTATATCATCAAGAAGCACGAACCTGATCTGGCCGCCGCGCGCCTTCTTGTCGGTCTTCATGATCTTGAACAGGCGCTCGGGCGGTGCGACCCAGGGGATGGCCTCGAGCCCGAGGCTGTCGAGCAGCTTGTCCTGCACCTTGACGATTCGTGGGTCGAGCCCCAGCACCTCGACCGAGAGCCGCGCGGCAAATCGCATGCCCTCGGCGACGGCACGCCCGTGCCCGATCGTGCCGTAGCCAGCAGCCGCCTCTATGGCATGCGCAAGCGTATGGCCGTAGTTCAGGCACTCGCGGGCACCCGCCTCGGTCTCGTCGGACGCGACGACGCGCGCCTTGAACTGGGCGGTCTCGTAGACCACCTGCTCGAGCAGCCCCTCGTCGTGCTCCTTCAGACCGGCGGCGTTGTTGCGCAGCCACTCGTAAAACGAGCGGCGCGGCGCGATCATCGCGCTCTTCGCGATCTCCGCGAAGCCGTTTGCCCAGTCCTCGTCGCCGAGGGTCTTGAGCGTGCGGATGTCGGAGCAGATGAAGATGGGCTGGTGAAACGTGCCGACGAGGTTCTTGCCCTCGGGCAGGTTGACCGCCGTCTTGCCGCCGATGGACGCATCGACCATGGCCAGAAGCGTCGTGGGCACCTGGATGAAGTCGATGCCGCGCTTGTAGGTGGACGCGGTGAACCCCGTCAAGTCGCCCACGACGCCGCCGCCGACGGCGACCGCCAAATCGTCGCGGCCAAGCTCGTAGCCGGCCAGCGCGCTCCAGATCTCTGTCGCGAGCTCGATGGACTTGGACTCCTCGCCTGCCGGAACGAGCAGGTCGTAGGTCTCGAAGCCCGCCTCTTCCAGGCGCTTCTTCACGAGCTTGCCGTAGGCGGGCCCCACGGTGGAATCGGAGATGACGACCGCCTTGCGAGACTCCTTGAGGCTGCGCGCCGTCGAGCCCACCGCCGTCAACGCACCCTTGCCGATGCGGATCTCGTAGCGGTGCCCGCTCGGCAGCACGACCTGAATCGATCGATCGTTGCTCACAGCAACCCCCTTTTGTCCAGTTCCCTTCTGCACAACGTCGCGACGCGCTGGACGCTCAGCCCCGACGTGTTGATGGTGATGTCGGCGACCTCCCGGTAGACGGGCAGCCGCTCGTTGTAGATCTCTTCCACGGGACGCGGCCCCGACAGCATCGGGCGCGTCTCGGGATGCGTGATGCGCCCGACGGCCTCCTCGACGGGCACCTGCAGGTAGACCACCGTGCCCAGCGCCTTGAGTATGGGGCGGTTGGCCGGGTTGCACACGATGCCGCCCCCGCACGAGACGATCGAGCGTCCCTCGTAGCGTATGCCCTCGAGCGTATGCGTCTCTATCCTGCGAAAGCCCTGCTCGCCCTCCTGCGCGAAGATCGCGGGGATTTTACGGTGCTGGAGCGCCTCGATGCGCTGGTCGACGTCGATGAGCGACAGCCCCGTCATCGAGGACAGGCGCCGCGAGACCGAGGTCTTGCCCGAGCCCATGAAGCCGATGAGCAGGATATGGTCGGTGCAGATCGCGCGTTCGGGCATCAGGAGAGCCTCGCGAGGTAGGCATCGCGCGCGGCGAGGATGTCGTGCACGCAATCGTGGCCGAACTTGTCCAGGTAGGCATCTGCCAGCACGAACGCGACCTCTGCCTCTGCCACCACCGATGCGGCCGGCACCGCGCAGGTGTCGGAGCGCTCCTTGGAGGCGGCAGCCGTCTCGTGCGTGTCGGTGTCGACCGTGGCAAGCGGCGCCATCATGGTCGGGATGGGCTTCATGGCAACCGTGGCGATCAGGGGCGCGCCCGTCGTCATGCCGCCTTCGAGGCCGCCTGCGTTGTTGCTCGTGCGGTAGTACCCGCGCGCGTCGTCGTAGGCAATAGGGTCGTGCACCTTGTTGCCCGGCAGGCTTGCCGCCCGAAATCCCATGCCAAACTCGACGCCCTTCATCGCGGGGATGGAAAAGAGCGCCGCGCCCAGCTTGGAGGTCAGGCGCTCGGGGCCGCTCGTATACGAGCCGAGCCCCTCCACGAGCCCCGTCACGATGACGGTGAACTCTCCCCCGAGCGAGTAGCCGTTCTTGCGCGCGGCATCGACCTCGTCTTTCATGGCCTGCGTCGTCTTAGGATCCGGGCAGTAGCACGCGCTTTGGGCGATGGCGTCCCAATAGGCCGCCGGGTTCTCCCTCACCTGCGCCTCGAGCTTAGCATCCAGGCAGGCGCCGCCGATGCGGCGCACGTAGGAGCCCACGCGCACGCCCATCTCGCGCAGGAACGCCTTCGCGATGCCGCCCGCCGCGACGCGCGCCGTCGTCTCGCGTGCAGACGAGCGCTCGAGGATGTCGCGTGCGTCGTCGGTGCCGGTCTTGAGCATGCCCACGAGGTCGGCGTGGCCGGGACGCGGATGCGTCTCGCGCTTCAGGTCCTCGGGCCTTTCGCCCGCGGGGGGCATGCGGTCGGTCCAGTTCTTGTGGTCGTCGTTCACGACCTGCAGCGTGACAGGCGAGCCGAGCGTCGTCGAGAAGCGCACGCCGGACAGGACCTGCACGCGGTCGGTCTCGATGACCTGCCTGCCGCCGCGGCCGTAGCCGCCTTGACGGCGTGCCAGGTCATGGTTGATGTCGTCGATATCAAGAGCGATGCCCGCGGGGACATCGCTCACGATTGCCGTCAGCGCGGGCCCGTGCGACTCGCCCGCCGTGACAAACTCCATGTGAAAGCTCTCCTTCTTCGCCTAAGACAGCGTAGTGGCTCTAGTAGTGTATATCAGGCCGCCTGCTCTTCGCCGCGAGGCGCCATCGCTTTTGCCGATGCCGGCTGCGCCGCCTTTGCCGCCTCGAGCTCCTCGCGTGCGACGACGAGCTTCATCGCGGTGATGGCGCACTCGAGCATGCCCTCGTCGGGCGGGTTGGTCGTGAGCCGCTGCATCTGCATGCCCGGCCACAAGACGATCCTGACCAGCAGGTTATCGGGATGCTGACCCGCCCACTTGACCGAGATCTCGTACGAGATGCCCGCGATGAGCGGCAGCAGGACGATGCGCGTCGCCACGATGAGCGCGAAGCGCGCGGGGCCTTCGGAAACGCCCGTCATGTCGACGAGCGCGTTGATGGGCTGGCCGAGTGCCGTGTAGACGAAGATCGCGATGATCATGACCATGATCATGAACGCGGTGCCGCAGCGCACGTGCAGGCGCGGAAAGCTCTCCGCGTTCTCGGGCGTGAGCTCGAGCCCGTGCTCGAAGCAGTGTATGGTCTTGTGCTCGGCGCCATGGTACTGGAACAGGCGGTGTATGTCCTTCATGAGGCTGATGAGCCAGATGTAGGCAATGAAGATGCCGACGCGGAGCACGCCGTCGAGCACGTTCCACCCCATCGAGTTCATCTGCGCCTCGCCCATGATGAGGTTGCTCAACGCAGCGGGGACGACGACGAAGATGACGACGCCGAGCACGAGGCCGATGATCATCGACACGGTCATGAGGGGGCCGAGAGACGAGGCAGCAGCATTGCCCGCCTGCGTCTCCTCCGCGCTCAGCTCGGCACCCGCGCCTTGTGCTCCGTCGGCATCTGCGGTACTCGCGCCTTCGGCGCTCAAACAGTCCTCGATCCCGCCTCCGTCGCGCTGCGGCGCTGCCTCGAATTCGCCCGAGGAGACGCCGGCGGGCAGCGGCGAAGTCTGCAAGATGCGAGTTCCGCACGAGCCGGATGCGCCAGTGGCGCATCCACGCGAGTCAGGACTGTCTGAGCAGATTGCAGACTTCGCCGCTGCCCAGGTTGCAGAGTCAGAGTCCTCATCTTCTTCGTCCCAGTCGTAGGCGTGGTCGGCCGAGATGTTCAGAGCCTTGTAACCCAAACCGAGCGACTCGACGAACGCGCGGCAGCCGCGGATGATAGGCCAGTACATCCAGGAGTTCTTCTCCTTGCCCGAGGCAAGGTCGTGCTCTTCGGTGTAGATGCTCCCATCCGGCTGGCGCACGGCTACGGCCCAGTTGTACTTGCCGCGCAT
>CACZQA010000050.1 GCA_902783175.1 uncultured Coriobacteriaceae bacterium | reverse complement strand
GCGTTGCCCTCGACGAGCATCACGTTTTGCAGGTCCTGCGTGCGGTGCCGCGCGACGTCGAGCATCTGCGCGGAGAAGTCAAGGCCCGTGACGAAGATGTTCGGGTGATTGCGCGCGATGCGCTCGGTGATGTCTCCCGTGCCGCAGCAGACGTCGAGCACCAGCCCGGCGCCCGCATCCGGGTGCGAGCAGGTGGAGACGGCGACGTCTTCGAGCGCCTGCTTCCACAGGCGGTGCATACCGAGCGAGATACGGTCGTTAGCGGAGTCGTACTGCTGGGCAATCGACTCGAAGACGCCGTGTACGTGTTCTTTGGCCATTGGCTCCTCTTTCCTTCGCTTACAGCTGGCTCGGGTGCTTCTCGAAGAAATCAAAGCGCGGCGGCACCTCTTTGAGGGTGAACCAGCCGGATTGTCTCTCGACATCCTCTGCCCAGGAATCGATTGGCTCGAAGATGTGCTTCCAGCTGAAGAACCCCGCGTGTCCCTCTTTCGAGCCGTGGTCGGCGATGTCGAGGTACTCGTAGATGAGCTCGGTGCCGTGGGGCACGATCGGGTGCATGAGCACGATGGCAACGCGCAGGTAGTGGAACGCGTCGCGCAAGACGGAGACGATGTCTTGCTCGGGATCGTCGCCGTTCAGGGCAGCGCGGCTCGCAGAGCTCCACCACTTGTTGATGCCGCGCAGGAACTCGTCCATCTGCGCCATGGCGGCCCAGATCTCGAAGCGGTGCATGTGCTGCTCGAACTCGAGGATGGCAGCTTCGCACGCCTGGGAGACTTCCTCGCTGGGGCCACCGAGCGGCGCCTTGCCGTCGGTCCACTTCTGCGCCGTGTAGAAGCACGAGCGCGCGATGCGGTTGAAGATGTTCGTGAGCAGCGCACCCTCCTTGAGGGCGGGGTCGGGTGACTTCTCGCTGGCATTGGGGTCGAACGGCTTGGGCGAGAAGCTCGCGGACTTCAGGCCCAGCCCGAGCGCCGCCCAGTGCGCGCGCAGCTGCTCGACGGTGTAGTAGTCGAGCAGCTCGTCTGCAAGCGGCGGCTTGATCTTGCCCGACGAGGAGGCCTTCTTGCCCATGAACAGGATGTGGTAGTTGGGGACGAGCGTCGTCTGGCGCAGCTCGTCGCCCGTGCCCTCGGCATGCGGGTTGGGACCCTGCGTTGCAGACCACAGCGCCGTCTGAGCGACGCCGTAGAAGTAGATGTTGTCCTGCCCGATGAACTGGTAGACCTGTGCATCGTCAGAGCACCACCAGTCCTTCCATTCCTCCCTGTCGCGCCCGCGGTTGACGAGCACCGCCTCGGAAAACGAGATGGGTGCCCACAACGACTCCGGCCAGCACCAGACGGTGTGCGGCTCCTCGCCCTCGAGCTGCGGGGCGGCGATGCCCCATTCGATGTTGCCCGTCAGGCGGAACGGGACGAGCGCCTTGCCCGTGCGGAACTTGGCGACGCCCGCCTCGGTGAGGATGCGCTTCGCCTCGTCGCGCTCGTCGATGTTGTCGAACTCGAGCGTGAACGACGCCTTGCCCTTCTCGACCGGATAGTAGGTGTGCTTGGGCAGCTGCCCCTCGACCGTGCGGTAGGCGTCCTCGAACTCCTGCTTGACGTAGATGACCGGCGGTACGAGGAATTCGCGCACCGTGTTGACGGTGACGTCGCGCGTCGTGTCGCGGCCTTCGATGTTGTCGAAGTGCTCGGCGATGAGCTCGCGCATCTGCGGCAGCTTGAAGTACCAGTTGGTGACGGGGCGCAGCTCGGGGGTCTCGCCCGTGAGCGTGGACTTGGGTCCGATGAGGTCTTCGGGCATGAACTGGTGGCCGAGGTCGCACTCGTCGGCATAGGCCTTCTCGGACTTGCAGCCCTGCACGGGGCAGTGCCCCAGCACCTGCCTGCCGTTCAGGAAGGTATTGGCCTTCACGTCGAAGAACTGCGGGGTCGAGCGCTTCTCGAGCCAGCCCTCCTCGTACAGACGGCGGATGAACTTGTCCGTGACCTCAGCGTGGATCTTTCCGCACAGGCCGATTTCAGACCCCTCGAACACGTCGAGGCTGATGTCGTAGGCGTCCAGGACGTCCTTTTGGCGCTCGTGGTTGCGCATCACGTACTCGGAGATGGTGCCGTCGAACTCCCCCGCCTCGACGAGCTTGCGGTAGCCCTCGTTGATGGGCGAGCCGTAGCAGTCGGTTCCGCTGACGAAGATGACGTTTTCGCCGCCCAGGCGGTCGCGCAGGAAGCGCGCGGTGATGTCGGCGGGCACGAACACGCCCGCGACGTGGCCGAAGTGGAGCCCCTTGTTGCCGTAGGGCATGCCTGCGGTCACGATCGCGCGTTTGGGGAAATGGGGACGCTCTTGCAAGGTTGCTGCCTTTCTAGATAATGCCAAGCGAGGGCGGACTCATCCGCCCTCGT
>CACZQA010000049.1 GCA_902783175.1 uncultured Coriobacteriaceae bacterium | reverse complement strand
GCGCATCAAGGCCGTCTTCCTGGGCGACTAGCTTTCACCCCGCCTGCCCCTTTTGTTTGGCACGGAGGGGCGGGCCGGGGTGTCCCTCCGTGCCAAAGTGGCACGATACCCACGGCCCCTCGTCTCACGCCTAGCGTTCGAAGAAGCGCAGGTACCTCTGGGGCGTCCCATCTGGTGCCGCATAGTTATCGAGCGAGAAGGATTTCCGTTCGCCCGCTGCGCTCATCTGGGCGTTCCGGTACCAGGCGAGGGTCTCCTCGATGCCATCGCCATTCCATACGTTCGTGAGCAGATCGCAGCTTTCCCTGACGATTCGCTCGATGTCGTGACGCCGTCTCTTCGGGGCGGCGCTTCCGGTCTCGGGGCTGGTGAGCTCTGTGAAGGCCTCGAACCTTCTTGCCGCGCCTGTTTCGACGAGCAGCGCCGGAATACACCTGTTCTCGGCGAGTGTCGCTCGTTCCCTCTCGCTCAGCGAGTTCTCGTGTCCCCTGAACCAGCCCTCGCCAAAAAGGTAGAGGCCAATACCGGATTCCCCGTCGACGAGGAGGGGGACCAGGACATCGTCTCCTGTGACGCGCGCGTTGTTTCGATCCCGCTTCACGACGCTTATCATCTGCTTGATGTCTTTGCCGACGGCCTCGAGGTCGGTGCCGGCTCTGCCGCCTTCCCCCAACGGAGAAAAACGCCTGCTCCACAACTCGACAAGCTTCAAGTCGATGTTCTGGGATTTTATTACGGTGCTCTGCGGTGTCGGAGTTGACCCGCCAAAGCCGGAGTTTTCGAGCCAGCGTTTCGCTTGAATGCTGACCTGCGGGAACACCGCGCGTTTCAATTCTGGCAGCATTGTCTGGGGCGAAGCTTCGAGCGCTATCCTCAGTTCGACTGCCGCATCTTCGGGCATGCCGTCTTGTTGGGCACGACTGCACTGCTCTGTGATGCTCTCGGCACGGATTGCCAGCGCTTTCATCGTCGGGTCCAGGTCACGCTCGTTACTGCCTTCGTTTGCATTGCCAAGGAGCAGGTCCTCGAACCATTCGATTGTGCGCGCGCTTTTTGTGCCGGCGGAGTACTTGGCGAGCATCTCTGCCAAGAGGTCGGATACGAGCTGGTCGCTGAGGCTGCTCGCCGTGCGGCCAATGTCCTCGCTCGCTTGAGCAAGCAGGAAGCGTTGCTTCTTGGACGAGATGCGCTCGAACGATTCGGGTTTTGCATCGGCGATTTCTGCAAGTAGAAGCGGCAGGCACTTGTATTTAGAGAGTTGCCCTGCTTTATCATCACGTAGCAATGTATCGATAATCAGGGCGACGAGCGCATTTTTCTTGCCGAGAAGCAAAAGGCGCTTCGACTGCACGCGGAAGTGATGCCAGCTTTCGTCGAGGAAGTACTCGAACAGTATGGAGCCTTCGCCTTGAACCCCCGTCTTCGTCTTCGGCCAGAAATCCGCGTGCAAGTCGTGCATGATGCGCGACCAGAGGTCTTCTTCTGATGGCAACGACATAGAGATGCCCCCTTCTTCCTAGCGCGTGATGCGCGCTTGCGCCTGGGCGACGAGCAGATATACGGGGAAGAATATCGAATCGTCCTCGTAATGGCTGATTCCATGGTCGTCGAGCACGAGTCTTATCGAGTCCATCAGCCTCTGGGTGTCGATGGTGACCTCACCGCTCAAGATGCTCGCCGAAAAGACCTCGAAGCTGCGGCAGTACTTGTCGTGTCCCGAAAAACCTTCGACGAAGGAGCCCGTGGCCTTTCTCTGCCCGGCGCGTTCTTCCTCGACAAAATGCCATTCCTCAGCATCGCGCTCGGTGTTCGCGCCTTCCGGAGCCTGCATCTGCGCCGCCCGCTCGATTGCGAGGTGTTCGCTATACAGCCGGGCAGTGATTAGTCCTGCGCTGTAGGCAGTTTCAATACGCTCTGCCGGGCAACCCGCTATATCCAGATAGCTGTCGAGGGGCGCTTGCCGCATCATGGCGAGACAGTTTTCTCTCTCAGCCGGTTCGACGAGCGAGGCCAAGGAGCGTCCCGACAGCAGCTCGTAGAGCTCTCCGAGTGCTGACAGGCAGTCGAGGCTCCGAAGACGAGGTGTCTGCACGTTATACAGCGTGAGCATCTCGAGTGGCATCTCTCCTGTGTGGAACCCCTTGCCGAGCTGCTCCGCCAAAATCCAACTGCTGAGAATTTCTTCTCGTGCGTAATGAATCTTCGGTGGCATCGCATCGAGCAAGTCGCAGACCCGGCCGACAGTGCCAACCGAAAACGGGTTGTTGAGCTCGGCAAAGAAGAGACACTCATCTGGGATATCTGTCCATGTGAGATGAACGCTGCGGTTGAGTGTTCCATAGTCTTCGGGCGCGTCTCGGAGCCAGGAAGCCCGTGCTCCTGAACGCCGTTCGCGTTTTTGCGTTATAGGTTGCCCGAGACGATGCCGCCGCCCAGGCACTCGAGCCCGTCGTAGATGGAGACCGCTTGACCGGGGGCCACGGTGCGCACGGGCTCGTCGAAGCAGACACGCGCCTTTGATGCGTCGCGCGGGTCGACCTCGATGCGCGCCTCTTCCAGCTTGCGGGTGTGGCGGCTGCGAATCAGGTATCCGTGCGCTGCGGGTGCCGCGCCCGAGACCCATTTGCAGTCATCCAAGACTATCTCGCGCGTCCACAGGGCGGGACAGGTCTTGTCGGCAGAAACGTAGACGACGTTGTTTGCCGTATCGGTCTTCACCACGTAGCGTGCCGGGCCGCCGCCCAGGTCGAGGCCCTTGCGCTGCCCGACCGTGAAGAGGAACGCGCCGTCGTGTCGGCCGAGCACGTCGCCCGTCTCGAATTCGACGATGTCGCCCGGCTTGCGCTCGAGCTGGCTGAGCAAAAACTGCTGGATGCCGATGGGGCCGATAAAGCAGATGCCGTCGGAATCCGGCTTCTCGGCCACCTCGAGCCCGCGCGCTGCGGCCATCTCGCGCACGACCTCTTTGTTGGCGATATCCCCAATGGGAAAGATCACGCGCGAGAGGACGCTGCCGGGCACGCGCCACAGGAAGTAGGTCTGGTCCTTGTGCTCGTCGGCGGCGCGCAGCAGGTGTGCCGGCTTGCCTTCTTCGTAGCGCACGCGCGCGTAATGCCCGGTCGCGATGAAGTCGGCGCCTTCCGCGAACGCCTTCTTGGCAAAGACGCCGAACTTGATCTTCTCGTTGCACATCACGTCGGGGTTGGGCGTGCAGCCGCGCTGGTAGCTGTCCACGAGGTAGTCGACGACGTCGCGCTTGTACTGCTCTTCGTAGTCCCACACCTCGAGGTCGATGCCGAGCATGACGGCGACGCGCTCCGCGTCAGCCAGGTCTTCTGCCCAGGGGCACTTGAAGCCGGGCAGGTCCTGCGACCAGTTGCGCATGTAGATGCCCTTGACGTCGTATCCCTGCTCCACGAGAAGCGCGGCGGAAAGCGACGAATCGACGCCGCCGCTCATGCCGACGAAAACCTTCTTGCCCATGTGCCCTGCTGCTCCTTACCTGATGCCGAGGCGCTGGCGCTCGGCGTTGACGACGTCGATGATGATGCGTGCCGCTGCCTCGACCTGCGCTCGCGTGGTGGGACGCCCGAGCGTGATGCGCAGACTGCCCGCTGCCGTGGCCTCGTCGGCGCCTATCGCCGTGAGCACGTGCGAGATGCGCATCTTGCTCGCCGCGCAGGCAGACCCTGTGCCCACGGAGACGCCGCGCTGGTCCAGCAAGATGACGAGGCGGCGCGCCTCGAGCCCGGGAAACGAGATGTGCAGCAGGCCCGGCAGGCGCCAGCGGCTCTTCTTGGGGCCGGAGACGACTGCCCACGGGAACTCCTGCAGCAAGGTGCGCTGCAGCTGGTCGCGCAGCTGCGCGAGGCGTCGCGATTCCTGCGTGCGCTCTGCCGTGGCGATTTGGAGCGCCTTTGCAAAGCCGATGACGCCGGGTACGTTCTCCGTGCCGCTTCTCAGGCCGCCTTCCTGCCCGCCGCCTAAGACGAGCGGTCGCAGCTTGACGTCGTCGCTTGCCCACAGCAGGCCGACCTGCTTGGGGCCGTAGATCTTGGCGGCCGAAATCGTGACGAGGTCGGCCTCGAGCGTCGAGACGTTGAGCGAAAGGGCGCCCGCCGCCTGACTCGCGTCGGTGTGCAGCCACAACGGGTGCGCTTCGCCGGCTTCGAGCCTCCGCTGGCGCTCGGCCTTTACGACGGCGGCAATCTCGCGCAGGTTCTGGACGGTCCCTATCTCGCCGTTGGCAAGTGCCACGCTCACGAGCTCGACGTCGGGAGTGAGCGCAGCGGCGATGGCAGAGGGCGTGACAAATCCCTCGCGCGTCACGTCAACGAGGATGTGCCTGCGCGCCCTCGCGCAGGAAAGGGTGCTCTCGTGCTCGATGGCGTCTGTGAGCACCGTGCCGTCCACGCTGGCAAACGCGAGGTTGTTCGCCTCGGTGGCGCCTGCGGTGAGCGTGATGCTCATGGGGCGCGCCCCGATGCAGTGGGCGAGTGCCGCGCGGGCGTCCTCGAACGCGGTACGCGCGCGGCGGGCGAGCGCGTAGGGTGCCGACGGGTTGTAGAACACGTCGGAAAAGTAGGGGAGCATCGCGTCGAGCACGCGTGTGTCGACTGGCGTTGCCGCAGCGTAGTCGAGGTAGATGTTTTCGGGAGCTGTGTTAGTCATGGTCAGGCAGATTATCGTAGCACACTCGTTAACTTGGAGTAACTTCGGTCGATTTAGAATCGTACACAATCATATATCCGGCGACGTCTGGAAAGGGCGTGCATCATGAGCTTCTTCGATTATACGGTCACCGCGCAAGACGGATCCGAGGTCTCCCTCACGCAGTTCGAGGGCAAGATCCTCCTCATCGTCAACACGGCTACGGGCTGCGGCTTCACCCCGCAGTACGAGGACCTCGAGCGCATCTACGCCGCCTACCGCGACCAGGGCTTCGAGATCCTCGACTTCCCCTGCAACCAGTTTGGCCACCAGGCACCGGGCAGCGACGAGGAAATCGCGCAGTTCTGCACGATGAAGTTCGGCACGGAGTTTCCGCAGTACAAAAAGATCGACGTGAACGGTCCGGACGCCGACCCGCTGTTCACCGCGCTTGCCGCCGAGAAGCCCTTCGAGGGCTTCGGCCGCGGCGTCAAGGCAAAGGCGCTCGAGCAGTTTGCGAAGAAGAACAACAGGCAATACGGCGAGCCGGTCAACATCGGCTGGAACTTCACCAAGTTCCTCGTCAACCGCGCCGGGGAGCTCGTCGCGCGCTTCGAGCCCACGGCAGATATGGACGAGGTCGAAAAGGCAATCAAGGCGCAGCT
>CACZQA010000048.1 GCA_902783175.1 uncultured Coriobacteriaceae bacterium | reverse complement strand
CGTAGGTGTCGCCGAGCAGCTGCTTGTCGAGCTCGCCGCCGCCTTCGCCGATGGCCATCGTGCCGAGCGCGCCATAGCGCGTGTGGCTGTCGGAACCCAAGATCATCTTACCGCAGCCGGCAAAGTTCTCGCGCATGTACTGGTGGATGACGGCGATGTGCGGCGGGACGTAGATGCCGCCGTACTTCTTGGCGGCGGAAAGGCCGAAGAGATGGTCGTCGTCGTTGATCGTGCCGCCCACCGCGCACAGCGAGTTGTGGCAGCAGGTGAGCACGTAGGGCAGGGGGAACTTGTCCATGCCGCTCGCGCGTGCCGTCTGGATGATGCCCACGTACGTGATGTCGTGCGACGCCATCGCGTCGAACTTGAGCTTCAAGTGCTCCATCGAGCCGGATTGGTTGTGCTTCCTCAGGATCTGGTAGGCGATCGTCCCTTTGGCATTGCGCGCCTTGTCAGCGGGGTAGCCCGTGAAGTCCTCGACCTCTGCCGCCTGGCTCTCGGGGACAATCTTTTCGCCGTTAACGAGGAAAATGCCCTCGTCGTAGAGCTTGACCATCATCATTCCTTCCACGTTGCCCTGTGGTACATGAATCCCAGATTATAGACGCACACCTGCGCCGTTTATACGCGAAGAGCTACAGATCTTCGTCGTAGACGCCGTATTCGCAGCCGATGTTTCTCGCGGCGATGTCGTCGATGAGAAAGAAGCTCCCGCCCCTCTTGCCGTACAGCTCTACGCGCCCCGTGCCCGTCCCGCCGTTCCAGAGGCGGTTGTGCTTCTTGTCCCCATTGGGAGCCTCGTAGTTGACGAGCAGCATCTCGTCTTTGGGGCAGTTCACGTCGACTTTGAGAAACGCGTTGAAAGTCTCGAGCTCGACGTGCCAGACGACTTCGTCTTGCGTTTCGCGGCAATCGAAATGCGTCGTCGAGCCGGTCCAGGGCTTGGAGAAGTTGAACTCGTAGGGCGTGCCCTCGTACACGATCGAGCCGAGCAGCTTGCGGTCGAGCGCGAGCGGGCCCACCTTGGGGCGGCCGCCGCCGATCTCGAAGGCCGATTGTTCGAGGCGCTTGCCGGTGCGGTTGCTCACGAGGTTGTTGGAGGACAGCCATACCCACGGCGACGTGAAGTCGCGTCCCCAGTTCTTGTCCGCGTAGCCGTAGCAGGTCGCGGGGTCGACGCGGAAGCGCTCGCCGTTGTAGATGACGAAGCCGTCGTAGGCGGTCTTCATGCCCTCGGCGTGCCAGTACATCTCGAAGACCTCCGAGCTGCGCATGGGCGTGCTCGCCCCATAGCCGACGTTGAAGGGGATCTGCTTGTCCATATGCAGGTCCCAGATCATCTGGCCGCCGTCGCACATCCACTCGGGATGCGCCTGCGCCGCCTGCTCGCTCACGTTGACCTCGCCGATGAGGTCGGTCTCGCAGACGAAGCAGTCGTCAGCCTGCACGTAAAACGGCGTTCCCGTGCCGACCTCGACCTCGTCCCACCCGAAGAAGCGGTGGATCTGACGGGCGTCTTTGCCCCAGGTACCGCATTTGACCATGACGTAGGACGGCCAGGTGCCGAGCTCTTTGTTGAGCGGGAGCTGGCCGAACACGGGTGCCTTCTTGCCGAGTGCGGGGTTGATGCAGAAGAACTCGATGAAAAACGAGCGCTCCTCGCCGGTTTTCTCGCTGTGCCCGGTAAAGCTGTGCCACCACCAGTCGTAGCCCTGGTTGGCAAGGCCACCGGTGAGCATGAAGCGGTCGCGGGCGATATCGTGCGTGTCGCATGCCATGAGCATCTCTCCTTATCGACGGGTGACGAGCTGTTGCAGGGCGTCCAGCCCTGAATCGGTGAAGACGTTGACGAGCTCGTGCGCATGCTCGAGCTTGAGGTTGCGCTTCCAGCCGAGTGCCTGGTTGAGCGCGATGTTGCCATTGGCGATAAAGACGAACAGCGTGTAGGCGTCGTCGCGCCCGAGGCCGGTGCGCTCCATGATCTGGGGGACTGCCACATCTGCGCCACGCTCGATGATGTGGCGGGTCAGGCGCGCGAGGAGGTTGGGATCGGTGAACAGCAGGCGGTACTTGCCCTGGTCGGGGACGCGCTGGCACAGCGGGAGCTCGCCGTCGGGCTCAATGACCGCGACGTTGTCGAGCGCCTCGTCGATGAGCTCGTCGAGCAGGGCGTATTTGTCCTCGTAGTGCAGGTAGAACGTGCCTCGGTTCACGTCGGCGCGCTTGCAGATGTCGGTCACGGACATTTTGTCGAAGCCCTCGCTCTCGAGCAGCTCGAAAAACGCGTCGTGGATGACCATCTTGGTGTAGCGCGCTCTGCGGTCGTCGCGCTTTACGCGGGCCCTGTCTGCCATGACTGCCTCCCTCTAGTCCCCAGCTGGAAATACCTGTGGCTGAATTATAGTTCCTCGACACTTGTCGAGGAACGGAGATCGCCCATATTGCCGCGGTCGCGCGCAGCGGCGCTTCGGATTGCGATTGCGTCAGGTTCCCGCGTGCCCTATGCTCGATGTTCGGACATAATGGAACGACGCTTCAACAACCGATCACGGAGGATGTGCATGGACGATTCCAGCTACCAGCAGCTGCTGGACGAGATAGCAAAGGCCGATGCGGTCATCGTGGGCATCGGCCCCGACCTTTCCGAGGCGGTGGGCCTCGCGCTCAAGGGCGGAAGCCGGGCTTTCGACGAGCGCTTTTCCGACTTCGCGAACGACTTCTTCTTGAGGAGCATCGAGCAGGGGGAGCGCTTCAAGTGGACCAGGCCCGAGAACAAGTGGGCGTTCACGGCGCGCCTGCTGCAGTACTTGCGCGACAGCGAGCCCGGGCAGCCGTATGCGGACCTCGTCCGGCTTCTCGAAGGCAAGGAGTTTTTCGCGCTGACCCCCAACAGCGATGGGCTCGCCGCCCGCGCGCTCGGCGACGAACGCGTCGCCATGCTGCGCGGCGACTACCGCTGGCTGCAGTGCGAGAAGGGCTGCACCGACCGCGTGTACCCGTCTGAAGGCTACATTGACGAGCTGGTCGCCAACACGAGCGGCTGCGCCATCCCGAGCGAGCTCGTGCCGACCTGCCCCGAGTGCGGCCGACCGCTCACGCCGTGGGTGTACGGCTACGAGTTTCTCGAAGGCGAGCATCACAAGCAGCAGTTCGAGCGCTGGAACGCGTTTCTGGAGAAGAACATCAACAGCAAGATCGTATTCTTGCAGGTTGGTGCGGGCATGAAGAACCAGGAGTACCTCAAGCTGCCGTTCTGGAACATGACGATGCAGCACCCGGACGCGTTCTATGTGGCGATCGAGAAGCAGGCGGCATTTGCCCCGCCCGAAATCGAGGACAAGGCGCTCACGTTCGAAGGCGACATCGCCGCTATTCTCCACCGGGCAGCATCGTTCGAATAACGCATCGACGCGCAATGCCCGAGCCGTTTCCCTCGGCAACTGCTATACTCTACTTCAAAAGTAGACAAAGTTGCCGAGGTGAAGGTATGCTCGTTTCGACCAAGGGGCGCTATGCCCTCCGTTTTCTCATAGACCTAGCGCAGCAGGGCGGCAAGGGGCCGGTGCCCCTGAAGGAAATCGCCGAGCGCCAGGATGTTTCCAAGAAGTACCTCGAGCGCATCGTCTCGCTGCTCAACCCCTCGGGCATGCTCAAGATCACGCGCGGGCACCAAGGCGGCTACCAGCTCGACCGGGCGCCCGAGCTCATCAGCATCGCCGAAGTCCTCGCGTTGACGGAAGGCGGCTTTGCGCCGGTTCCCTACGAGGAGCTCGAAGAGCACCCGTATACCGCCTACGTGTGGGAGAACCTCGAAGGCGCCATCACGCGCTGCCTCGAGAACATGACGCTCGCAGATGTTCTCGCGGCTGGCGAGGAAAAGATCACGAGCATCTAGCGCTCGAGGCGCTCGTCTATCCACGCGCGCAGTCCCGTTTCCATCTCGTGGAACTGCCTGCGCGTGTCCTCGTCGGAAAACTCTCTATTGAACATCCTGTAGATATAGCCTTGCGAATCGAGGATGCGCACGCTCGCGTCGAACTCGAGCCCGAAGGCGAAGCTCGCGTGCCCAACCAGGTAGTCGGCGGGGTAGCGGCGCAGCGTGCGGTCGAGCGTGACGTGCCGCGCGAACGAGTCGACCACGGCGGAAGACAGCGGGCTTGCGGCAAGCGTTGCCTCGTCGAAGTCGTAGATGTCGGATACCGGGCTTTCGCAGTTCACGCGCAGAATGTCGATCTTGTCCGCATCGCGCACAATCTTGCACATGAGCGTGGTCTGCGCGTCGAGAGTCTTGTCGATTGCAAGGCGGTTGTGCTGCCGCACCACCTCGGCGATGGTGGGGTACAGCGAGGCGTCGTCGAGAAACGAGCGGATCGCCCCTTCGTCGATGAGCACCTGCGCGCCGAGCAGCGCATGGTCGATGGAACGCCCGTCGGCGAAGGTATGGAAGCGTGCGATCTGCTCGAAGCGGCCGATGTCGTGCAGCATCCCGCAGGTCCAGGCAAGATCGACCAGGTTGGAGGAAAGCCCCAGACTTGTCGCTATCTCGTCGCACAGATGCGCTACGCGTCGTGTGTGCACGATTTTGAGCGCGATTTTGGGATCGGAGGCGTCGTAGTGCCGCGCGTAGTCGGCAAACGCCATCTCGACGTGCGTTCTCGAAAGCTCCATGTGCCAGCCCTTTTCGTCGGATGCTCGTTGCTACCGGTTCAGTATAGGTTTGTATCAACTTGGCAACACTGGCCAGCTGGTCAGTTTTTGCCGTGCGCGGCATGCGAAGATGAGACCATGAGTCTGCATCATCACACGACCGTTCTCGATCGCCCCCGTGCCATGGCACGGGATTCTCTCTTCACGCGCGACGTCGAGCTCAGCTTCTTCAACCTGTTTTGGATCTACACCATCGCGAGCGTGGTCGGCCTCGTGCTCGAGACGGTCGTGAGCGCCCCGATCGATGGGGAATGGCGCAACCGCTACGGGCTCGTGTGGGGGCCGTTCAGCCCCATTTACGGCGTGGGCGCGTTGCTCATGACGCTGTTCTTGCACCGGCTGCGTCACCGCAACTGGCTTCTCGTCTTTCTGGCAGCGGCGCTGCTGGGCGGGGCCTTCGAATGGTGCGCCGGCACCGTGTGGCAAGACGCGTTCGGCTTCGTGGCATGGAGCTACCAGGACCAGCCGTTCAACATCCAGGGCAAGACCTGCCTGGGTATCGCCGTCGTGTGGGGCGTCTTGGGCGTGCTGTGGATCAAGGTCCTCATGCCCGTTACCGTGAGAGTGGCAGAGCTCATCCCCGAGCGCGCGCGTACCGTGGTAACGGCCGCCTGCTTCGCGTTCACCGTCGTCGACGCCGTCGTGACCGTGAGCGCCTTTGGCTTCTGGTTCGATCGGCAGGTGGGCATGCCCGTCGACACGCCCCTGCGGCAGTTCTTTGCCACGTGGTTTGGCGACGAGTTTATGAGCACGCGCTTCGAGCTCATGTCGATGCATCCTGAGCTTGCCATCCGCTAGCGGCGCCTGCGGTTAGTTGATCTGCGCGGCGATCTCGCTCACCTTGGCGGCGCGCGTGCCGAGCTCCTCCGCCCGTTTCGTGATTTTTTCCGAAAGCCCCATGACCTCGTCGGTGTACGCATTCAGCCGCTCTGCCGCACCGGGCTTCTCCGAATCGAAGAGCTGCTCGAGCTTTGAGCTGCGCCGATGGACCTGTTCTGCCCACAAGGCTATCTCCAGACTCGTCAGGTGCCCGATTTCGCTTGCAGCATGGGAGACGTCCGAGATGCGTTGGCGCTCTCCCGCATCGCGCGCGGCGGCGTTTTGCACGGCAGCCCTCGTGACCTCGTCGATTCTTCGCGCAAGGCGTTGCGCATAGTCGGCGAGCTCGTCTGCCTCGTCTTGGATGGTCGTCGCGTTATTCAGCAGAAAGCGCAGGCGCGAGAGCAAATCGGGGGTGCGCTCGCGTTTCATTTTCTCGTAGAGGGAGGCAAACGACGAGTTGAGGTCGTGCACGGCAGCCATGCAGCCAGCGACCGTGTGCGGCAGCTCGCGTGCCTCGTCGAGGTGAATGACGTTGCCGATGATGCGCGGCGGCTGCGTGCCCTGCACCGTTGGGTCCGCCTTGCGCCGTGCGTTCATGATGAGCATCTGCAGGCGGTTCTCGAGGTTCGCAAAGCTCACGTCCGGGTCGTAGTCGAGCGGGAGGATCTGCGCCTTGGGGTAGAGCTCCTTCAGGCGCTTGGCGATGCCGCGTCCCACCACGTGGTTGGGCAGGCAGCCGAAGGGCTGCAGGATGAGAAACGCGTTGCAGCCATGCGCGGCGTGCTCCAGGATCTCTGCGGGGATGAGCACGCCCTCTCCCGCATCGAACGTGTGGTGGATGATCGGGTCGGATGCCTCTACGAGCTTTCCCATGCGCGTCACGGGCGTGTAGAGCGGGTGCGCGCTCGCGATGCGGTCGGCCACGTCGTGCGCGTGCTCGAACAGGGCGTTTGCTGTCGAGAACCAAGCGGCCTGCGAGAAACCAGCATCGACCTTGTACTCCTTGACCTGTGCGTCTTTGTAGAAGTACGTCTTCCTGATGACGTCGGTCATGCGCGCCTCGATGATCTCGAAGCCGTTGGCCTCGAGGTAGCGCTCGATTTCGCGGTTTGCCCCCGGATGGAAGTTCAAGAGGTACTCTCCGACGATGAGCACGGTAGGGCGGGGGCGCGAGCGGTCGTAGGGCACGTCCTTCATCAGCTCGATGGCCTTCTTGAACCCCCGTTTCGCGCCGTGTACGCCGCTTTCGCGCATGCCGTCCGTAATCGCCTGCAGGCCTGCGTCGAATGCCCGCTGCGCGCTGCCCCGCTCGAGCTCGTAGGGCCTGGTCTTGCGCAGCAGCTCCTCCATGATGTCGATCATGGGCAGCCCCATCGCGACGCGGATGGCGGATGCGACGCTCATCTTGAAGCCCGGGTGCACGTTGTGGAAGTCGACGTCGTCGTTCGTGATGATAGGCACGTCGGCAAATCCCGCGTCGTCGAGTGCCTTGCGCGTGAGCGTCGTGTAGTGGGTGAGCCGGCAGTCGCCGATGTACTTGCCCTGTCCCACGGCGACGTGCGCATCGTCGAACTTACCCGACTTGAGCGCAGAGAGCAGCTCGCCGATGACGATCTGCGCCGGGAAGCAGATGTCGTTGTGCACGTAGCGCTTGCCGAGCGCGATGGCCTCCTCCCGCCCGATGTCGAGCGGGACGGCCTGGACGCCCTGCTTGCTGAACACGGCCGCCATGAGCATGCTGAAGGCGTGGCTCGTGTTGGGGACGAGGATCACGCGGCGCTTGCGGTCGGCTTTCTCGAACTTGGCGTGATAGGGGTCTTCGAGCGGGCGTACCGG
>CACZQA010000047.1 GCA_902783175.1 uncultured Coriobacteriaceae bacterium | reverse complement strand
TCCAGCGCAGTACGCCCGCAACCAGTGTTCTGGCATCCAGCATAGCGAGTGAAGTAATACATCCTCGCCCGCAATGCAACCTTGCACAGTCCGACATGTTGAATCACACTAGGGAGATCGGCGGGCGCGCCCGGGTAGCGCCCGGGAACATACGCTTCCCGCCGCGAGGGCCCGCGCCTCGACGCATCGCCGGGGCCGGCTCACGACTCTTTTATGGGCAGCCCACGGAGCGCCCGGGAACGAAGAATCCAAGGGCTCCACGACCGACTGCCCTGTACGGGAGCCGAGATGCTGTGGTGCGCGGCGACATATCCGAACCTGCACGCCGCGCCGAGATGATCCCGTGGATATCGGCTTGCCAAGCGACCGACGGCTGGCGGGCGTCCGCGCGCTCCCGACCGGCCGGAATAAGGACCAGGCCCCGGAAGAGATCTCGGGACCTGCGACGTCACGCCTCTCGGCAATGGCTTCTCATATTAAAAGACTAGGCGGAACCGCTTGCGCGACCCCGCCTGACAAAACCTGAAGGGTTTCTCTGCGCGACTCCATCATGGGGATTCAGAACCATGTGTTAAATAGAGTAATGGGGACGGCGAAGGACGGGCGGCGGCGTCATTATCGGGAAACGCGTCGAGGACGACCCGCATCCCGGTCTCGAGTTTCGCGACCTCGACCTTAGTGCGGCTCTCGCTCGTACCATCCGGGACGATCTGCGAATGAGGGTAGAGCAGCGTAGCGATTTGCTTGAGGCGCGGGCCGCACATGTTCGCCGAGACGACGCGGTGGGAAATTCCCGCGTCGGCAGAGACACGCATGACATTGGCGCTTGCGTCGATCGCGGTGTCCGCGCGCACGAGACCGTTGATCGCGATTGAAGGGCGAGCAGAAGCGCTCCTCGATGCCTTCGATTGACGAAGTTGGAAGCATTCCCCGCGCATGTCCCGGTCGCCGGCGCTCCGCACAGAAGAGGTGGAGCTGATAGAGCGACGGGTTCGAGGTAGGCCCATAGGGGAATGTCATCGGGCAAGGCGTACTTCTCGACGGGCGCGCCGCAGCACGCGCCTCGGAGAGCGCTGTATGTGGTTGAGGGCGACAAGATGGCCGGAGAAGACCGGGCGAACGTCCGCGTCGGGGCGCTCAGCGACCTCGCTGACGAGCTTCGCGCGGGCGAAGCGCTCCACGTCGAGAATCATGGGCGGCAGCGTGTTGCGCGGGGCCCGGTCGAGCGAGGAGGGGCGCGGCCGCGCCGAACCTGCCGCTGGTCGACGCCTCGCGCGACCTGCACGACTTCTCGGCCGCCCGCCCGGGCGAGCGGCTCGTCACCGACGTCGCCGAGTTCAGGCTCCCCGACGACCCGAGGAGGGTGTACCTGTCGCCCTGCGTCGCCTCAAGGTCAAGTTCTTCCGCGGCCGCGACTGGCGCGGCTGGACGGCGGAGGCGTTCATCGCGGAGCTCTCCGGGTACATCCGCTGGTACCGGGAGGGCAGGCTCAAGGCGTTCGACGGGGGCGGCGGGGCCGTGTACGATACAATCGCGGGGCGCAGGGCGCGCCCCGGGACGGCCGCCTAGGCCGGTCCAAGAAATCGTCCGCACCCCCTGAACGGCGCTTCGTAAACAAAGTTGGCAAGTTTGCACGTGAAGAGCGGCGGGGGTGCCGGGGGCGGCGGGGGTGCCGGGGTGCCGGGGGCGGCGGCGTACCCGCGCCCGCGCACCTCGCCGTTACAGGTCGAGCATGTACCGCGAGCCCACGTAATACTGCCGGCCGATGTAGATGGGCTTTTCGAACTGGTCGACGGCGTACATCGTCGTGTACAACAGCGGTTCGCCCACGGAAATCTGCAGCGCGCTCGCTTTCGCCGCGGACGCACCAATCGCTTGGACGGACATGTGCGCCTGCTTCACCGGCTTGCGACCATACAGCGCATCGAGCGCCTCGTAGATCGAGCCGTCCTTCAAATCCATGGAAAACAGCTCCTTAGCGTCCCGGTACGGCAGGAACAGGTTCTCCTCGAAGATGGGGAGGCCGTCGGCCATACGAACGCGCTGGATGTGCACGAGCAGCTCGCTCGCGTCGAGGCCGAAGAACTCGCGCTCGTCATCCCGCGCCGGCACGATCTCCTTCTTGATGAAACGCGCGCTCGAAACATGCCCCTCCTCGCGGCAGATCTCGGTGAAGCTTTTGGGCGCCTTCCCGCGCAACACGTTCCGGCGCATGCGGGGCGCGCACACGAACGTGCCCAGTCCGCGACGCTTGATGAGGTAGCCCGCGTTACTCAAGTCCTCGATGGCGCGGCGCACGGTGATACGACTCACGCAATACGTCTTGGAGAGCTCCGACTCGGTGGGAATCTTGCTCTCGGGAGGATAGACCCCATCGTTGATGGCCGCCTTGATATCTTCATAGATGCGCTGGTATAGTGGTTGCTCTTTCGAAGGCACGATACGCTCCTTGACCCGTATCTTCGAGCGATGCATGGCTGGGCGGAGCCCGGCTCATGATGTCATCGATTTCTTATTACATCTATAACCTATTACTCGTCAAACGTCTATAACCTTTTCCGCCATCGAGATCTAAACCGCACGTCACGCATGTGCTAGGGCACGAAAGGGCGAGCCGGTTCAACGCCGACTCGCCCCCCAGCCATCCATATGTCACACGGCAACGCAGCGCCGAAACGCAAGGCGCCCCATCTGCGCGCGTCGATTAGGACGTGGCCTCCGTGATTCCGAGGCGCTCGAGCTCGCTGTCGAGCAGATCGATGTCCTCCTGCGCGAGTTCCCACGCGAACGTGGCGCAGTTCTCCTCAGCTTCACGCACATTGCGCACGCCGGTGAGGGCGGTCGTCACGAAGCTCTTCTGGGTGCTCCAATTGATAGCGATCTGCGCGAGCGGCTTGCCGTACTTCTCGGACACCGCATCCATGGTCTTCAGGAACTCCTGGATCTTCGAGAACAGGGGCTCCTTATAGAACGGATAGAACGTGTTGCGGAAGTCGTTCTCGGCGAAGCTGGGCTTCTCGCGAATGGAGCCGGTGAGGATGCCCGAACCCAGCGAACCCCAGGTCATGACATCGATGTCATGCTCCTCGCACCACTGGAGCTGGTGCAGGTCGGCCTGGTTCACCATCGAGAACGGCAGCTGCACGATATCGATGTCGGCATACTCGGACGCTTGGGCAATGTAGTCGATGTCGACGTTGCACAGGCCGAGCATGCGCACCTTGCCCTGCTCCTTCAGCTTCTGCACGTACTCCATCGTCTCCTTGATGGGCGTGCCGAAGTCGTCCGGCCAGTGCATGAGGTAGATGTCGAAGTAGTCGGTGCCCAGCCGGCGCACGGAATCGGCAAACTCGCGCTCGATCGAGGCGGGAGTGCTCTTGTGAACGCCCTTGCCGTCCTCGATGTAGGAGCCGTACTTGGTGGCGAGGACGATCTTGTCGCGGTCGTAAGCCTTGATGGCCTTTCCCACGACCTCCTCGGAGTGGCCGGAGCCGTAGATGGGGGCGGTATCGATGAGGTTCACGCCACCGTCGATCATGGCCTGGATGGCACGGATGGACTCGGCGTCATCCACCTCGCCGTAGCTCGCGCCGAGGGAGTTCGCCCCGCCGATCGCCCAGGTACCCACCGTGATGGCCGAGATATCCACCCCGGACTTCTTCATAGTCTTATAACGCATGCGTTACTCCTCGTTGCAGATGACGCTGATACGGAACATGCCGGGCTCGCAGGCACGCTCGAAGGCGTGCTGGATCTGGTCGAGCGGGATCTTCTCCTCGACGAGCTCCTCGAAGTTGGCGGCGCGCATGTTGATGAGGTTCGCGGCCTCCTTGAAGTCCACGTAGTCGGCACCGTAAGTGCCCACGATCACCATGCGGCGGTAATGCACGGTGTTCGGGTCGAGCTCCCACTTCGGCGCGGGGTAGCCGGCGGCGAAGATGAGCAGGCGACCGCGCTTCTCCTTGAGCATGTCGATGGCCTGGGCGTAGGCGCTCGCCGCCGCCACGGCGACGATCACGCCGTCCGCACCGCGCCCGCCTGTGAGCTCCTTGACCTTCTCAACCGGGTCGCACGCGGAGACGTCGATAGCCTCGAGCCCCAAGCGGCGCGCTGCCTCGAGCTTCTTAGGCATCATCTCGGTGATGAGTACGCGGCAGCCATGCGCCTTCGCCACGAGCGCGTTCAGTATGCCCATGGTGCCCGCGCCGACGACCACCACGGTGTCACCGAAATCGCAGCCGAAGCGGCGGAAGCCCGCGCAGCACGTGCCGAGCGGCTCGAGCAAGGCCGCCACGGAGGGGTCGATGCCCTCGTCGATCTTGTAGCACGCCACCTCGCTCGACACCACGTACTCAGCGCAACCCGCGTTGCCGAAGAAGCCGTCCGGATTCGGGTGGTCGGCGCTCATGAGGTGCGGGCACTCGCTCGTGCGTCCCTCGCGGCTTGGCAGCGTGTAGGGGTCGTAGTAATAGCCGCTCGCAACGTAGTCGCCCACCGCGACGCTCGAAACCTCCGAGCCCACGGCCTCGACCGTGCCCGCCCACTCATGGCCGAACACGAGCGGCGTCGGGCGGTTACGCGAACCGTTGAACGCGCCGTACTCCGATGTGCAGATGTTGTCCGCCGCGACCTTGACGAGCACCTCGTGGGACTCAAGCTCGGGCAGCTCGCGGTCGATGACCCCGGCCTTCCCGGCCGCGTACAGAACCGCTGTCTTTACCTTCATGATTTCCTCTCCCTAGATCTTGTTGAACACCTCAACAAGCGCGCATCAGGCAGCTGCTAGGATGTCACGCGCCTGCTTCTCGATGAGCTGGACGAGCACTGCGTCGCCCGCGGCATCGGCGGCTTCGGGCGAATCGCCCGCTGCGAGCCCGCACACCTCGCGCACGAGCTGCCGGAGGGACTCCACGTCCCCGAGGTCGATCCCGCGCTCGCCTGCCAGGTACACCAAGCCGTACGCGATGCCGCGCGCAAGGTAGAAGGGCACGATGCCGTGACGCAGGCACATGAGCGCAGGTCCCACGAAGCGGTTGTCGTGCGAAAGCTTCTCCTCAGCTCCCGCCATCACGCGGTCGATGGGATCTTGCACGCCCGCATCGAGCTTCGCCATGATGAACGCGACCCATTCGGCATCTTCGGCGCCGTCGAAGGTGTACTCCTGCAGCACTGCGTCGTGCGCCTCGTTGAAGGCGCCTGTGATGCACGAACGGATCCATGGGTCCTGGTAGCATTCACAGATATAGCTCAGCCCTTTATGGGCGCCCATGAACGCAGACATGGCGTGCAGCATGTTGCCGCAGTACACCTTGCGATAGATGTGGCCCTCGGCTCCATGCACGTAAGACACGTGCTGAACCTCGAGTTGCTTGCCCACCCAGGCATCGGCATCTATCTCGAGCCCCGGATTGGCCGAAACCACAACCTGCCAGGGATTCGCACCCGGCTCGCTCGGCACGCCGGCAGCGAGCACCATGACCTGGCAAACGCCGAGATGGCCTGCCGCATAGGCGCGCTCCGCCTCGCTGAGCTCGGCCTCGATATAGCCGCGCACCTTGCGGGGCGCCCCAAGCGCATTCACACACAGAAGCACGTTCAGCGGCGCCGTGTCCCCCTCGGCGCGGCGACGTTTCACCGCTTCCGCGATAACGTGCGAGATGCTCTGAAACGCTCCCTCGTATACGCAGCACGCGGCTACATCCACGCGGGTAAGGAGCTCGACGATGGGCTCAGGCTCTGTGCTGTCCACGATGTCGAACGCATCGATGCGGATCGTCTCGTCGATCTCGCGTCCATCTGTTACCCGAGCGTCATAGTAGCCCTGAGCTTCGAGCTGGCGCATGCCCTCCATATACATGTCGTACAGATGGAGCCGGTAGCCCTCGCGGGCGAAGAGCAGACCGACGACGCCGCGTCCGATCTTGCCCGCACCAAGAATCGCGATGTCTTTTTCCATGGGTAACCGTCTCCTCGCCTAGCCGATGATGCCGCAGAGCGCGAGCACGACGCCCACCACGATAAGCGCGATGAGCAGCACGACGACGTTGACCTTCTTCTTGCCGAGCAGCCAGTAGCAGGCAAGCACCAGCAGAAGCGGGAGCATCTTGGGCATGACGGCGTCGAAGAGCCCTTGGAGCGCCATGGGATTGGTTTCGCCGGCGCCGCCGAAAGTGATGGGCGTGGTGAGCGCGACGTTCGTCGCGGTCATAGCGCCGATGGCGGCAAGGCCGATAACGCTCGCGGCATAGGAGATCTTGTCCATGATGCCCGTGGTAGCCGCATCCTCCAGGAAGCGGGTGCCCATGCTGTACCCCATCTTGAGCGTCCACCAGCGCACGAGGAGCTGCGGGATGTTGAAGATGAGGAAGAAGAGCACCGCACCAGCAAAGCTGCCCTGCATGCAGAGGTCAACCGCAACGGAGACCGCGATGACGCGCAGCGTGGAGTGAAAGATTGTGTCTCCGATGGCGGACAGCGGACCCATGAGGGCGGTCTTGACGCCCGTGACGGTCGTGGTGTCGAAGTCATCACTCTGAGCGTTCTGCTCTTCCAGCGCGAGCGTCACGCCCATGGGCAGGCCGACGACGTACGGGGTGACGTTGAAGTACTCAGTCATGTGACGACGGTAGGCGTCGACGCGCTTTTCCTTGTCGTCCTTGTAGATCTTCTTGAGCGCGGGGATCATAGCGTAGGCATAACCGCTGTGCATCTGCGCCGGGTAGTCGTTCATACCGTTCAGATGGATGCCGCGTCTGAACGCGGTGAGCAGGTCTTTATTGCTCAGCAGGCCTCCCTGTTTGACGTTAGAACTCATTGTCGTCCTCCTCAGCAGCGGTCGAGAGCGCGGGCGTATCCCCCCCGCGGGCGAAGAGCAGAAGCACCACGACGGCAGTGGCGAGCAGCGTCACAGCGATGGTGGGCATGCCCAGATAGGCGGTAAGGATGAAGCCGATGAAGAACCAGGCGGCGACCTTCTTGTCCATAATCATGGTGAGCAGGAGGCCGAAGCCGACGGCGGGAAGCAGGTTACCCGCAGTGTTCAGGGCGTTGATGATGTTCGTGGGGATGGAGTTGACCGCTGCCTCCATGGCGCCGCTGCCGAAGAAGATGGACAGGAAGCCGATGAGGAAGTACAGGCCGAACTGGCTCACCCAGGCGCCCACCCAGAAGATGGCACATGCAGCGCGGTCGTTATCCTTCAGGAGCTGCGCCTTCATGGCCTCGCCGAAGAAAGCATTGATGAACTTGCAGAGCACGTAGGCGAAGCCGCCGATGAGCGCGAGCGGCACGGCGAACGTGGTGCCGATACCGGTGCCG
This sequence comes from uncultured Coriobacteriaceae bacterium, assembly GCA_902783175.1. Classification (GTDB taxonomy): domain Bacteria; phylum Actinomycetota; class Coriobacteriia; order Coriobacteriales; family QAMH01; genus CACZQA01. Next base: position 662 of record CACZQA010000047.1, on the reverse strand, counting down.
GCGCCGGTGATCACCGCGAGCGCGGTCGAGACGCCGGCCGCGGTGCCGCCATCGGGCGAGACGGCAGCGCCGATGGGGAACGAGCCCAGGAACACGATTTCGAGCGACGCGCCGATGATGGCGCCCGTCGCCACGTCGCCAAGCACGAGGCCGACGAGTGCGCCCTCGACGATGGGGCGGTTGAGCATACAGTAGCCGAAGAAGTAGTCCATCTTGCACAGACCGACCACCAGGCCGGTGAGCAATGCGGGAATAAGCATTACCGTTCACATCCCTTCAATGTGTCTATCGAACGCGCGAGCACCTCGTGCGGGCAATCGTAATAGGCGGGTGCGGTCATCTCGAGCGCGCAGTCCCCCTCATAGCCGTGCGCCCCGAGTTCCTGCAGCACCGCAGCCGGATCGAGCACGCCTCGGCAATCTCCCCAACCCAGGTGCGCGAACACGTTCGGGTCGAGGTTCGTCAGGTGCACGTACCCGATGCGCTCCCCTATCCCCTGTAGGTAGGTGGCCAGATCGTCGCCGTTGCGGGCGATCGTTCCGGTGTCGAGCGTGGTATGCAGGTTCTCCTCATTCACCTCCTCAAGCAAGCGAGATAGGCCGTCCGCATCCATCACGAGCCGATACCAGGTTCGTGACAAGGGTTCCACACAGACCTCGATG
>CACZQA010000046.1 GCA_902783175.1 uncultured Coriobacteriaceae bacterium | reverse complement strand
GACGCCTACTCGAGGCGTATGCCACGAATCCACCCAAGGGCGACGCCTCCGTGTAGCGCACGCCAAGAGATCACCCAAGGGAGACGCCTACTCGAGGCGCATGCCATGAAGCACCCCAAGGGAGGCGCCTACTCGAGGCTCATGGCATGAAACCACCCAAGGGAGACGGATTCTGCCGTGGAACGCAGCGAGGGAGACGTTTTCGGCCTCGAAACCGTCTCCCTTGGCACGTCTCGCGGCCACTCGGATTGCGGGATGCCGCGGAAGGGCACGAGGGAGACGTGTGACACGCGAGATGTTCTCCCCCCAAACGTAAGGGAGAAGGAAATGCGGCCTTCTCCTTCTCCCTTGGTTCGTTTTCTGACAGGTGCAACGAGCACCTGGAGATATGTGCCCGGAGGCTACAGCGTACCTGCAGCGCGAGCGGCCTCGACCTCGTCGAGCGCCTCTTGCGGAGTGAACTCGCAGGTGCCATCGCCCATCTCGATAATCTCGATGGGGTCGTTTTCCTTGGCCATGCCGCCGTGCAGGACGACGCCAAAGATTCCCTCGCGCGGGAAGATGCAATCGCCCGCCGCGTAGTAGATGGCGCAACGCGTGTGGCACACCTTGCCCAGCTGGCTGATCTCGACCAGGATGTCGTCGCCGATCTTGAGCTTGGTGCCGATGGGCAGGGCGTTCAGGTCGAGGTTTTCCGTGGTGAAGTTCTCGCCGAACGAGCCCTCCTCCACGTCGAGGCCCATCTCCTCTGCCTTGTCGATGGATTCGGATGCCAAGAACGAGACCTGGCGGTGCCAATGTCCTGCATGCGCATCATTCTTGAAGCCGTACTGCTCGATGACCTCTTCAGGATGGTCGACGGGCATCTTCTGCGTGCCCTTTTTGGGAGAAATGTTGACGGACGTAACGCGCGGCTGCTTATCTGCCATAAAGCCCCAGCTCCTTTGCTGAAAATCGCTCAAGGCCTCTCAGTTACCTGCCGAGGCATTCCTTCTCTCGCAAGCCATTATGAATGATTTTATAGTCCAGTCAATATAATTCGGAGTCCAAAATAATGAGATAAGCAGACCCTGAAGTAAACGCGACGGTCCCAGCCGCTTTGCACAGGCTCCATCGGCAGGCCGCACCCCCCGATCCGCCCGCCTCATCGCCGCTCGCCATGCACCAGGAGCACGCTCATCGCGCGCGGCTACGCATCTACGCGCAACGGAGCACCCCAGGCTGCCCCACATGCTAGAATCGCTCCCGACGAACAACATGTCGGGCAATCTCACCCTCGGCTGCTTCCAGCTCGCGCGTCTCCTTTTTCTGCTTGGGCACGCGTTTTTTCTGCCGGTTCGCGAAGGCCATCCCATCTTCGACTGCCCTTTCTGCCATGTGCCCGCCCACCCCGGCGAGAAGATCGACTGCTGCCTGACCTTCGGCAGCCACGCCGACGCGTTCGCGCTGCACGAGTGCGCACGTGCGCACGGGTACTCCACGCGCATCTCCACGACCCCGCGGGCCATACAGGCGTCGTGCGGGGTCGGGCTGCTCGTCGAATGCGGGGACGTCGCCCACCTGGAGGAGCTGGCCCGGAGGGAGCGCATCGACATGGAAGATATCGTGCCGCTCCCCTGCCAGATCGACCCCAGACGGGACAAGTACTGCTAGGGTGCGCATATGAGCAGACGACAGGTGAAAGGCCAACCCATGATCTATTTCGATAACGCAGCGACGACGCGCATGAAGCCGCCGCAGGTGGCCGAGGCAGTTGCCGCGGCCATCAACGACTTTGGCGGCGTGGGGCGCGGCGTGCACGAGGCGTCGCTCGACGCCGGGCTCACCGTGTTCAGATGCCGCAGGGCGCTCGCCACGCTCTTCAACGCCCCGGATGCGAAGCGGGTCGTCTTTGCCGCGAACGTGACCGAGGCCCTGAACGTGGTCATCAGCGGGCTACTGCACCGGGGCGACCATGCCATCACGACAGCCGCCTCGCACAACTCGGTGCTGCGCCCGCTCTTTCGCAAGGCAGACGAGGAGCAGGTCGACGTGTCCATCCTGTCGGTCTCCCGCGATGCGAGCATCGACTACGACGAATACGAACGGCTCTTCAAGCCGACTACTAGGCTCGTGGTCGTGACGCACGCGTCCAACCTCACCGGCGATGTGTACGACGTCGCCCGGATGGCGCGCATCGCCCACGAGCATGGGGCGCTCATCTGCATCGACACCGCCCAGACCGCAGGCGCCGTCCCCCTCGACATGGCGCGCGACGGTCTCGACATCGTCGCCTTCACCGGCCACAAGAGCCTCTACGGCCCGCAGGGAACCGGCGGTCTCGCGCTCGCCGAGGGCGTGGATATCCCCTCCTTCAAGGAAGGCGGCACGGGCACGCACAGCTATGACCGGCGCCAGCCCGACTTCTACCCCGAGCATCTGGAGGCGGGCACGCTCAACGCCCATGGCATAGCGGGGCTGCTGGCAGGCGTGAGCTACCTCCAGGACAAGGGCATCGACTCACTTGCCGCGCAGGTCCACGAGCTGACCGAGCGGTTCGAGGAAGGAGCCCTTGGCATCGAGGGGATCAAGGTGTACGGCGGGCACGCCGACATCGGCCGCACGGGCATCGTCGCGCTCAACGTGGGCGAGCTCGACTCGGGCACCGTAGCCGACGCACTCGGCCATGACTACGGCATCTGCGTGCGGGCAGGCGCCCACTGCGCCCCGCTCATGCACAGGGCACTCGGCACCGACACCCAGGGTGCGGTGCGCTTCAGCTTCTCGAGCTTCAACACGCCCGAAGAGGTCGACGCCGGCATCCGCGCCCTGCGCGAGATTGCGAGGGCATAGCAGATGCAGCGCACGAAGACCCCCAAGGTGATCGTCACGTTCTCGTCGCTTTCCGATGCGCTCGCTGTGGAGGACAGCGCGAAGGAGCACGGGTTCGCAGGGCGCATCATCCCCGTCCCGAGCGAGCTCGACGCGGGATGCGGCTTTGCATGGGCCGCCGACGTAGAGAAGCGCGCGGAAATCGAAGGCGCCCTCGAAGCCTACGGACTCGACCACGAGGGCGTGTTCGTCCTCGACATGTACTGACGGAGGGCGTGAAAGACATGTCTCGCTCCCACATAGGCATCGACATCGGATCGACCATGACGAAGGTCGCCATCATGGACGGCGACGAGGTTGTCGACACGCTGTTACGCCCGACCGGCTTCAACTCGGCTGTCACGGGCAAGTTTCTCGAAGTCATGGCAAACCGCACGAGCATGCGAGAGAGCATGAGGGCGGCCCCCAAGCGCAGCGAGGCCGTTCACGCTTTCATGACGTGTCGATGACGTCCTCTTGGCGCAGGCGCCGCGTACCAGTATCGTCTCGGAGATACGCTTCAGAGAGGACACCATGGCACAGCAGAACAAGAAATCGACGGCACGGCGCACGCTCCACTACTACTGGGCGGCCACATCCAAACACCTGGGGCTGTTCATAGGCCTCATGCTCTCGTCCATCGGCTTCATCGTGCTGCTCAGCTACGGCAACCCGCTGCTCATGAGCATGATCGTCGACCGCGTGAGCGCCGAGCCCGTCGCACCCGACCAGGTCTTCGAGGTGTTCGGGCCCTACATCATCGCGCTCATCGCCATCAACCTCATCGGCCAGGCATGCAGCAAGGTGCAGGACTACACGTCGTTCAAGCTCGAGATCGCTGCGAGCTACGACCTCGCGACCGAGGCGTTCGACGCGCTCTCGAACCAGTCCATGACCTTCCACTCCAACCGCTTTGGCGGCACGCTCGTGAGCCAGACCACCAAGTTCATGAACGCCTACTCGCAGATGCTCGAGAACATCACGTTCCCCTTCCTCCCCATCATCTGCTCCATCATCGCCACCTGCGTCATCTTGATCCCCCGCGTGCCCGCGTACGTGGTCATCCTCATGGCGCTGCTGGTCGTCTACGCCATCGTCTCGTATGTGATGTACAAGCGGATCCTCTCGCTCAACGAGGATGCGGCCGATGCGCAGAACACGCTCTCGGGCGCACTGTCGGATGCCGTCACCAACATCCTCGCCGTCAAGACCTACGGGCGCGAGGATTACGAGCGCGAGCTGTTCGACCGCGCGAACCGCGAGGTCGTAGCGCGCGACACCAAGCGCATGATGGCCTCGCTTGCACGCGGAATCATCACCGCATGCATCGCGCTTGCCATCATGTCGGTGGTGGCCGTATTTATTGCAGGCGGCAACGCATGGTTCGGCATCACGCCGGGCACGCTCGTCATCATGTTCACGTACACCTACACCATCACGAACCAGTTCAACTTCATCAGCCGTGGCCTGCAGCGCTTTAACGTCGCGTTTGGCGACGCCTCGGGCATGACCAGCGTGCTCGACGAGCCGCGCCTGGTGGCAGACGAGCCCAACGCCAAGCCGCTCAAGGTGACCGCCGGCGACATCGACTTCAAAGACCTGAACTTCTGGTACACCGACGGCAATGCCAAAACGAAGGTGTTCGACAACTTCAACCTGCATATTCCCGCAGGTCAGCGTGTCGGCCTCGTGGGCAGGTCGGGTGCGGGCAAGACGACGCTCACCAAACTTTTGCTGCGCCTGTCCGACATCCAGGAAGGCGAGATCTTGATCGACGGGCAAAACGTCGCGAAGGGCACGCAGCAGAGCCTGCGCCGGCAGGTCGCCTACGTCCCGCAGGAGGCGCTGCTCTTCCACCGCACCATCGCGGAGAACATCGCCTACGCCCGCCCGGATGCCTCGATGGACGAGATACGCGAGGCGGCGCGCCAGGCAAACGCGCTCGAGTTCATCGAACGGTTGCCGCAGGGCTTTGACACCGTGACCGGCGAGCGCGGCATCAAGTTGTCGGGCGGGCAGCGTCAGCGCGTCGCCATCGCGCGCGCCATGCTCGCCGACGCGCCGATTCTCGTGCTGGACGAGGCGACGAGCGCACTTGATTCCGAGAGCGAGAAACTCGTGCAAGACGCACTCGAGAAGCTCATGCAGGGGCGCACGTCCATCGTGGTCGCGCACCGGCTTTCCACCGTTGCGAGCCTCGACCGCATCGTCGTGCTCGACCGGGGAAAGATCGTCGAAGACGGACCGCACGCCGAGCTCATCGCGCAGGGTGGCGAGTACGCGCAGCTGTGGAGCCGCCAGACCGGTGCGTATCTGGAAGATTAAGGGGCCTCTCCATACAAAACTGCAAATTGGGGACTGTCCCCAATTTGCAGTTTTCTAGCGGCCTTCGAGCGCGTAGAGTGCCGCGCCGTACGCGCCGTTGAACTGAGCGAATTCGGACGTCTCGATGGGATAGCCGAGCTTTGCCGCCAGCCGTTCGCGCAGCGCGTCGTTGAGCGCAACACCGCCGGTCATGGCGACGGACGGCACCACGCCGATGCGCTTTGCCAGCCCACAGCTCCGGTCGACGACGGATTCATGCACGCCGGCAACGATGTTCGCGATGGGCTCGCCGCTCGCGAGCTTTGAGATGACTTCGGATTCGGCGAACACCGTGCACGTCGAGGACACGGACGTGACGGCGTCCGACTGGCGATCGTAGTCGGAGAGCTCCGAGACATCGATACCGAACACGTCTGCCATCACGTCGAGGAACCTGCCCGTGCCGGCAGCGCACTTGTCGTTCATCACGAAGTTCTCGAGCGTGCCGTCAGGTGCCAGACGCAGTACTTTCGCATCCTGCCCGCCGATGTCGATAATCGTCCGAACGCCTTCGAACAGATGCGAGGCGCCCTTTGCATGGCAGGAGAGCTCGGAGACCTGAGAATCTGCCCAGTCCATGAGCTTGCGTCCGTACCCGGTTGCAACAGAACGCGCGATGTCCTCGAACGCGATGCCCGCCTTCGACAACGCCTCGTCCATCGCCGCCCTCGGCCCCTTGGTGCCCGCACCGGAGGGATACATCCCCGTGCCGCGGACCTCGCCTGACGCGTCGACGATGACGCACTTGGAAGCCGTGGAACCGATATCTATTCCCAGGTAAAACGTCTCTGCCATGCCTTGATTCTCCTTATCGCACGCAGGCGCGCCTCGCTGTGTCGGAACGCGGCATTTATCCCGCCCAACACCAGCCGGCGCGCCAGGACGCTTTTCTCTCCGCCTATTCTACAGGAGCTCTTTGAAGGTCTCGAGCTGGGTACGTGCCTGCTCGTAGCTCTCTGCGGACTGGTCAACCTCGATCTGGACGAGAGGAAGCCCGGCTTCGCGGCAGGCCTTTGCCAGCAGCGGGGCATCGAACTCCTCGGGGTCGCAAAACTTGGCGAGCAGCAGCACGACGCCCTGTGCGCCGCTTCCCTTCGCGATGTCGACGACATGAGAGATGTGCGATTTCTCCGGATCGAAGAGGATGGAATCGTTGTTGAGCGCACAGTAGCCGCTTGCCAGGGCCTCGATGGGGTCGCCCTCCTCGGGGACCTCGAGCGAGAAGGCGCGGGACTCCTTGGCGATGTCGTCGGCCACCACCGCGTACTTGTCGGCGTCGAGCATCTCCTTGATGGCGGGGATGTCGTAG